>NZ_CAISIQ010000073.1 GCF_903885465.1 uncultured Nevskia sp. | reverse complement strand
GCGCTGATCCGGCGCGCAGGCGCCGACCGGCCACGAAAAAGGCCCGCCGATTGCCCGGCGAGCCCTAGTGCAGCAAACACGGCTGCGAACCCTTTCCCGTCCGATTCAAGCGATGCAGCCGAGCGATCGTCGCTCGGCTGCATCGCCGTTTTCTCAGACGCCGGTACCACTCAGCTGCACGACCGTCGGGCTGGTCGGTGCATTGGTGGTGATGGTGACGCTGCCTTGGCGCAGGCCGGTTGCGGTGGGCTTAAAGCGCCCGGTGAGCGTGCAGCTTGCGCCCGGTGCGAGGCTGCTCGGGCAGTTGCTGGTGCCGGTGAACTCACTGCCGGTCAGCCGGATCGACTGGATCGTCAACGGTGCAGTACCGCTGCTGGTGATGATCAATCCGCGGTCCGGGCTAGTCGCGCCGATCGCCACATTGCCGAAGTTGAAGCTGCTGACATTGGTGCTGATAGCCGGTGCATTCGGCGAGGCGTCGTCGTTGACGATGGTGCCTACGCCCTGAGCATCGCCGATGGTCAGACCAACCGGGGTCGACAGGTTGACGAAGAACGTCTCGTTCGGCTCGAACGTGGTGTCGCCGTTGACCACGATGCTGACCGTGCGGCTGGTCTGGCCCGGGGAGAACGTGATGGTGCCGGAGCGGCGCACGTAGTCGACGCCCTCGGTGGCCGTGCCGGCGGCGGTTGCGTAGCGCACCGTGGCCGAGGCAGTTGACGCTGCCGACAGCGTCGCCGTGAACGTCGCGTTCACCGTGCCGCTGTTGCCTTCGGTCACGCTCACGTCGTTGATCGACACCACCGGCGTGCCACCGACCGGCGGCGCATTGCAGACCACCGGCGTGACGCTCAGCGAGAACGCACGAACGCTGCCGGTGTCGGCAGGACCGGAGTCCTGTGCCCGCAGCTGCCAGGTGCCATTGGCCGTACGGCCGTCGAAGCTCGACAGCGGACCAGACGGCTTGAAGCTGCCGGTGAACGGCGCCTGGGCAGCGGCCAAGGTCTGGATGGCCGGGCCGGCGCTTTCATCATCGAGCGCGGTCTGGCAGAAGTTGTGGCCGGCGCCGCCTGCATTGCTAATCACCGGCACCACGGTGCCATCCGGCGACACCAGGCTGATCGCCAGATCGGCGACGTAGGTGTGATCGATACCGACGGTCGTCGAACCGACGTCGGTGCTGCAGCTGGCGCCATTGATCTTCAGATTGACGTCGCCGATCGCGCCGGAAACGCCCGATACCGACAGCGGCACGTTGATCGCCGCGCCGTTGTCGGGAATCGCCACCGGCGAGCCGGCGTAAGTGAACGTCGAGGGGCTGCC
Source organism: uncultured Nevskia sp. (assembly GCF_903885465.1). Taxonomy (GTDB): domain Bacteria; phylum Pseudomonadota; class Gammaproteobacteria; order Nevskiales; family Nevskiaceae; genus Nevskia. The sequence continues at coordinate 25,301 of NZ_CAISIQ010000073.1, read as the reverse complement.
GAGGCCGCCGGTGCCACTGGCGAAGGCGACCGTCTGCGGGCTGTTGGCGCCGACATAGGTCAGGTTCTGCGAGAAGTTGATCGGGCTGCCGCAGGGGAATGCGGTCTCCACGCGGAACCGGTAAGCCGTGGCATTGCCGGCCGAGGCCGACGGCGCCAGATTCGGATAGGTCGAATTGGCGCTGAGGATGGTCACGCCGGCCGTGGCGCTGCTCAGCGTGCTGTTGATCGACGCCGCGGACGCTGCGCCGATGTTGGTCAGCGGCAGGCTGATCGACCAGGTTTCGTTCGGCTCGATGACGTTGTCGCCATCACCGACGATCTGCGTATAGACCGCCGTGCCGGCCGACAAGAACGGCTGTGGCGTGGCGCCGGCCGCCTGCAGCGCCGGCAGCGGCATGACGATGCCGTAGCCGGTGGTGCGGTCGACGCCCGGGGCTTCGATGTCGATCGCCGTGCTGGTCAGGATGTTGCGGACCTGCACCTGCGTCAGCGACGGCACGCCGGACTTCAGCAGTGCAGCAATCGCCGCGGCATGCGGAGCCGCTGCCGAGGTGCCGAAGAACGGGTTGAAGCCCGGTGCCGAAGTGGACACGCCGTCGGCCGCCGTGATCACCGGCTGCTGGCGGACGACACCACCGGTGGCGGTGCGATTGCCCGGCGTCAGTTCAGTACCGGTCGGGCCGAGGATGATGCGGCGCGGACCATCGGAGCTGAAGCTCTCCGAGGCGTTGCTGGCGGTGAACGCGTTCGGGAACGGGCCCACCGGCGGCACGTTATCGAAACGGATCGGCCCGGCCGGCGTGGCTGCCACGCCATAACCGTTGGCGGTGGCGCTGTGACCACGGGTCACGCCGGAGGTCGACAAGGCTGCAGTGACGGTGCCGCGCAGGGTGCTGAGATGGAACATCGGCGGGCTGCTGGTATTGCCGGCCGCGAAGCGATTGACGACCAGACGCTGGCCGGCACTGATCGGGCTGACGCGTTCATAGGCGCGGTCGTTGCCGCCGGCGCCGTCCTGGCGGTCGGTGCTCGATTTAACGACGCTGGTCATCGTGCTGTTCAGCAGATACAGGTCGTAATCGGTGGATGCCGTGCCGCCGGTCAGATCGTAGTTCTCGGCCCAGATGATCAGCGCGCCTGAACTCGAAGCACCGGTGACCTGTAGCGACTGGCCGCCATCGCCGAAGTTGTGCAGCGGGCCAACCCCGGCCAACGGCGCCGGATTGGCCAGCGTGCTGGCCAGGAAATCACCTTCCCAGGTGCCGGAAGTGTTGTCGGTCTTGTTGCCGGAATTGCCGGCCGACGAGAAATACAGCACGCCGTTCGCGGTGACATCGTTGACGGCCTGGGCAACGGCGCCGTCCTGGAAGACGTTTTCATCGAAATACAGCACGTCGTCGACGATGATGTTGCAGGCACCCTTGGCCGGGTTGCCGAGATCGCGGATGTTCTGGGCGAAGCTCGCTTCGCTGTTGAACGCGGTGGCAAAGCCGAGGCTCGCACCCGGCGCGAGGTCATGGATGATCTCCAGCATCGCCGTGCCTTCGTCGCCGCTGCCGGCCTGGCCGGGCAGCACGGCGACCGCTGGCAGATCGCCGCTGGCCTGCGAGGCCGCCAGCGAGTTGACGCCATCGGACAGCGCACAAACCTTGACGCCAGCACCGGTGGCGCCAAACGAGCTGCGGGCCTGATCGGCCGCGTGGGCCTTGTCGCCTTCCGACACGTTGACCACATTGGTCAGTGCTTCCACCGCTTCCTGCACCCGCGTGACCTGCTTGAGCCCGGCCACGGTCATCAGATCGCCGAGCTGGAGCTTGGCGCGGATGGTCCTGTATTCGACGGCAGTGGACTTCGGCGCCAGCAGCACGGCGCCGATTTCCGACAGCTTGCGCAGCACCACGGCCGCGTCCTCGCGATCGGTGATGCCGATGTCGACGCTGATGCGGCCATCCTTGCCGGCCTTCAGATACTGGTATTCCGGCAACTGGGCCAGCCGCACATCGCTGCGCTGCTTGAGCATGGCCATGAACAGCGCAGAGTCCAGCTTGTCCTCGATCGCCGATTTCGCGTTCTTGATCTGCTGCAGCACCGCGATCTGCGACTGTGCACTGGCCTGCATCGTCATCGGCGCCTGTTGCGCCTGTGCCGCGCCGGACAGCAGCCCTGCGGCCAGCAATGTTGCCCCCAGCAGGCGGGGCGCAGGCCCGGCCCGATCTTTCTGTTGTGTCATGAGTGACTCCCCGTTATCGATTGTTGCCGCGCGGCGATCAGGCACGCGTGGCAGGCAAGGTTCAGAACTTTTTGGATGCAGTGATTGCAACGCTGGCCGGACGGGGTCCCATTCCCCGCCAGCAAGCGAATTCCTTCGACAGATGGTCCGATCCTAATGCGCTGCGGGCCGATTGGTCGCGCATGGGGCCTGTTCACACTATTGGATCGATTCCGTTGGCCGGCGAACTGCATTGCCGGCCAACGGAGCATCCCGCGGGCCGGCAATGAAGTCCTGACGGATTTCCGACTATTTCCGTCGGCTGGCCGAAAGCCTCACTGAATCGTTGCTGTGCGGGCGATATCAGATGCCGGTGCCGGACAGCTGGATCACCGTCGGGCTGTCAGGCGCGTTGGAGGTGATCGTCACCGAACCCGGACGTGCGCCGGTTGCGGTCGGCTTGAAAGTGCCGGTCAGGGCACAGGTGGCGCCGGGTGCCAGCGACCTCGGGCAGTTGCTGGTGCCGTTGTAATCGCCGCTCAGACGGATGCCGGTGATCAACAATGGCGCGGTGCCGGTGCTGGTGATCACCAGGGCGCGCTGCGGGCTCGATGTACCGACCCTGACGCTGCCGAAATTGAAGCTGCGCGTCTGCACGCCGATACCTGGAACACCGGCCGCGGTGTCGTCATTGACGATGGTGCCGATGCCCTGCGTGCGGCTGATGGTTGCGCCGCTTGGCGCGCTCAGATTGACGAAGAAGGTTTCGTTCGGCTCGATAGTGGTATCGCCTTTGATGGTGACCGCCACCGTCCGCGTAACCTGCCCAGCCGCGAAACTTGCCGTGCCGCTGGCGGCGACATAGTCACTGCCGGAGCTTGCCGTGCCGTTGGCGGTGGCATAGCTCACGGTCACGTTGCCCTGCGCCGCTGCGGACAGGCTCAGCGTGAACGTCGCGGTGCTGGTGCCGCTGTTGCCTTCGTTGACCTGCACATCGTTGATCGAGATCGACGGCAACGGCACCGGGATTTCGATGGTGTCAGTGAACGGCTGCGAGGCCTGGCCTGCATTGTTCCGGAACTGGACCGCAACCGTCTTGACGCCCGGTGCACTCGGCAAGGTCACGGTCTTGCTGGTCGCATACGGCTCCCAGGCTTCGCTGTCGAGCACGCCATCGGCGGCCACGCGCATGTCGAGAATGCCGGTCTGCGGATCGTTCGCCGACAGGCTCAGCGTCACCTGCGGGCTGGTGGTGGTGGCGGCGCCATTGTTGATGCTCACCGAGCCGGTCGGCGCCGTGGTGTCGTTGTAGACGGTGTAGCCGCCGAAGCCACCGATCTTGCTGGTGACCACGATGCCGGCGTAGCCGTTGACGGCCGGGGTGAACGAGACCGCTTCGGCAATGCCGGTGCCGCCGGAACTGGAAACCGCAGCGGACGAACGCGGGCGTACCCAGGTACCAGCATCGGTCGTCGAGGTGAAGGCCAGCAGTTCCAGATCGTTGAAGCCGGTGGGCACCACACGGACGTACTGAGTGACACCCGCAGTGACGGCCGCGTCGTAGATGCGCAGCACGTGGGTGCCATCCATCACGTCGTTCAGGGTGCTGCCGAGCACGATGCCGGGATTCGACAACTCGATGCGGTAGCGGCCGGTGCCCGTGCCGAAGATGCTGGCCTGCGGATAGTCGACGCCCAGAGCGCGACGGCCCGAGTTGTTGTCCTGGGCAATGACGTCGATGGTGCCGGCGCCGGTTGCGCTGGAACCGAGGAAGCCGTTGCCGATGCCGAGGTCATACAACTGCAGGTCGACGTCGAGACCGGCGTTGTCAGGACGGATCGCGACGGCCGACCAGTAATTGCGATTGACGGTGTAGTTGTAGCCATGGGCGATCGGTCGCGGCTGGCGGTACTCACGCGGCACGAAATCGGTCAGCGTGACGTTGTTGAGATTGGCTGCGGCCAGCACGTTGATCCGCGGCTTGACCCGGTTGCCGGCACCAGCGCGGGTATCGGTGATCGATTTGCCGCTGTTCAGCAGCAGGGCGCGGGTATCGGCCACCGAGCGGTTCTGCTGCGACTGCAGCAGTGCCCAGGCACCGGCCACATGCGGCGTCGCCATCGAGGTGCCGCTCTTGATGCCGAAGGCATTGGTCGGCACCGACGAGGTGATGTTGCTGCCCGGCGCGAACATGTCGAGGTAGTTGACGCTGTTCGAATAGCTGGCAACCGTGTCGTCCTTGTTGGTTGCGCCAACGACCACCGCCGAGGAAATGCAGCCCGGGGTGCTGACCGCATCGGTGTAGCCGTCGTTGCCGGCGGCAATCACGGTGGCGATGCCGGCGGCACGCAGGTTGTCGATGATCGGCTTGCGTGAGTCGCTATCGCAGAAACCGGTGTTGCGGCCTCCGCCCAGGCTCATGTTGGCGGCGGCGATCGAGTAGTTGAAGCGCTGGCTGTAGACGTATTCCAGCGCGGCCACCTGATCGTCGGTACGCGACAGGGCGCAGGGGCTGCTCAGGCCGAAGTTGGTGCAGTCGGTGCCGGTGAACTGGGTGAAGACCTGGATCGGCATCACCCGGGCGCTGCGCGCGATGCCTTCGAGCGAAGTGAAACCGGACTGCGAGGCACCCGTGGCGATGCCGGCAACGTGGCTGCCGTGGCTGCAAGCCGAGGGCGCAAAGGTGCAGGCCGCTGCCGCGCCCGCGCCGGTTTGCCGCGTGGTGCCGTTCGGGCAATTGCCGTTGCCGGAATAGCAGGACTCGGCCACGAAAGAGCGCAGGAACGGATGGTTGCGATCAATACCGGTATCGAGCACCGCAACCACCCAGCCCGAGCCGCTGACGCCGCGCTCGAGAAGATCGGCGGAGCCGACGATCGGGCCGCTGTCGGCGAGATCCGGTGCCGACAGTTCCACTTCCTGGATGTCAGCCACCACCGGCAGATTGGCCAGCAGTTCCAGTGCTCGGGCATCGAGCTTCATCGACAACTGCGGCACGTACTGGTAGCGGTACAGAAGCTTGTGATCGCGGCCGTCCAGCGCTGCGATCACCGCATCCTGCAGCCGTGCGATCTGGCCACGCTGGCTGCTCGCCTCGGTATCGGAAAGCAGTCCTTCCGGCGTCATCAGCATCTTCAGCGTGACGATGACGTCGACCGGCCCGCGCGCCGCCTTTTCGACGAGACGCCCGAGCCCCGCACGATCGACAGCCCGGAGCCGGAAATCCGAAACCTTGAGCTTGGTGTCACTGGCCAGCTGCGCCGCGGAAACCGGGAAGCCGGGACGATCGGCTGCAGTTGCATAGGGCCCGACATAGGGCGCATTGGTCTTGTCATCGGCCCGGATGCCGCGCAGATCACGCAGCACTTCCGGAAGCTCGATGACCCGGGTTTCGCCCGGCTTGACCAAAGGCTCGGTGGGAATCGGCGTGGCCGGCACGCCTCCGGCCGCAAACGCGGCAGCGCTGATGCCGCTGGCAGCCAACATCACGGCCAGCTGGCGGAATCGAAACGGATTGATGAATTGCATTGTTTTGCCCCCTTTGAATTGACGACATGGCCAGCGGCTGCCGCTGTACTTGATCGATGTGCTGGTGCACGCAGCGCCGGTGCGGCCAAGTTTGTTTGCAGCACTCATCGTCCCGATGGTCACCAGGTCACAACTGCGACTCGAATCTGCGGGCTTTTGTCGGCCAGCTCACAAGACTTCGATCGAATTCGACGATCGATCCGAAACCTCCCGGTCCCCTGGACTCGGGAGGCTTGTTGCCGTTGCTGGAATCAGCTGCCGGTGCCAGACAACTGGATCACCGTCGGGCTGTCCGGCGCGTTGGAGGTGATCGTCACCGAGCCGGGACGAGGACCGATCGCAGTCGGCTTGAAGCTGCCGGTCAGGGCGCAGGTGGCGCCGGGGGCCAGCGATCTCGGGCAGTTGCTGCTGCCGGCGTAGTCGCCGCTCAGACGGATCGAGGTGATCACCAGCGGGGCGTTGCCGCTGCTGGTGATCACCAGCGAACGCTGCACGCTCGATTGCCCGACCTTGACGCTGCCGAAGTTGAAGCTGCGGATTTGCACGCGGATGCCGGGGGTGCCGGCGGCGCTGTCATCGTTGACGATGGTGGCGGTGCCCTGAGCCTTGGCCAGCACGCCGCCGCGCGGGTTGCTCAGATTGACGACGAAGGTCTCGTCCGGCTCGCTGCGGGTATCGCTGTTGATGGTCACGCCGAAGGTGCGCGTGGTGCTGCCGGCGGCGATGGTCAGCGTGCCGCTGGCCGCGACGTAATCTCCATCGGCGACAGTGGCGGTGCCGTTGGCGGTTGCATAGTTGATTGATACGGCGCTGCTCGGCGCTCGGTCCAGGCTCACCGTGAACAGCGCCACCGTGGTGCCGCTGTTGCCTTCGGCGATGCGTACGTCGTTGATCGAGATCGACGGCGTGGCATTGACGGTGATGCTGTCGACATAGATCGACGACGGCTGGAAGGCGCGATTGCGGTACTGCACGGCAACGGTCGCAACACCGCTGCTGACCGGGAGCGTCAGCGGCGTGTTGGTGCTGGACGTGGTGTAGGCCTGCCAGGCACCGAAGTTCACGCCATCGGCAGCGATACGAAAGCTGTCGATGCCGGTCTCGGCGTCGCTGGCGTTCAGATTCAGTGTCACGTCCCGGCTGTCGGTGCTGGCGGCATCGTTGTTGATCGTGAACGTGCCGACCGGCGCGCTGACGTCGCGATAGATCGTGTAGAAGCTGCCGCTGCCGGATTTCCGGGTCAGCACGATGCCGGCATAGCCATCGACATCGACGGTGAACGTCAGCGCTTCATCGCCGCCGGCACCGGTCACGCTGCTGACCGCAGCGGCGGATTGCCGGCCGCGCTGCCAGGTCGAGGCATCGTTGCTCGACGTGAACGCCAGCAGTTCGTAGTCGGCGTCGCCGGCGGCCTGCACGCGAACGTATTGCGGCTGTCCGGCTTGCACCGACAGGTCATAGATCTGTACCACCGAATCGGCGGGGAACAGCGCGAAGACGTTGTTGCCAAGCACGCCGTTATCGTTCTTTGCGTACTCGATGACATAGCGGCTGGCGAGGCCGCCGAGCAGGCTGGCTTCGACTCTGTCGGTGCCGATCGGCCGCCGGCCGTTGTTGTGGTCCTGGGCAATGATCTGGATGTCGCCGGCCGCCGTGCTGCTGCTGGTCAGCGGCGTCACCGTGCTGTCACCGACGACAGTGCCCTGATCCTCGTACAGCTTCAGGCCGAGATTGGTGGCGGACGAGACCGGACGCGCAGCGACAGCCGACCAGTAGCGCCGCGTGCTCAGATAGTCATAGGCATGGCGATTCGGCGACGGCTCGCGGCGATTGCGCGGCACGCCGGGTTCCAGCCTCACCACATCGAGCCCCGCGGCCGGCGGCAGGAAGATGCGCCGGTAGAGCCTGAGGCCACCGGACGGCAGCGACACGCTGCCCACCACCGGGCCGCTGTTCTGCAGAGCGCTGAGATTCTGGCTGACGGTGTTGCCTGGCCTAGCGTCCCGAAGCAGCGAAAACGCACCGGCGACATGCGGGGCCGCCATCGAGGTGCCGGATTTCGCGCAGTACGCCAGACCCGGGCAGGACGAGACGATGTTGCTGCCGGGCGCGAACAGCTTCACGTCCTTCGAGCGGTTCGAGTAGAAGGCGACGGTGTCGTCCTTGTTGGTGGCGGCGACGCTGATCGCGGTCGAGATGCAGCCCGGTGTCGACAGGCCGTCGGTATTGCCATCGTTGCCGGCCGAAATCACCGTGGCGATGTTGACCGAGCGCAGCGTGTCGATGATCGGCTTCAGGCTGTTGCTGTCGCAGGGCTCGGACGAGTAGCCGCTGCCGAGACTCATGTTGGCCGCCGCGATCCGGTAGTTGTTGCGCTGGTCGTAGACGTACTGCAGTGCCGCGATCTGGTCGCTGGAGTAGGAACGCGCGTCGTTTCCACCGGTCACCGGGTAGCGCGAGAACACCTGGATCGGCATCAGCCGGGTATCCGGTGCGACGCCATCCATCGAGGTCGAACCGAGCCGCGCAGCGCCGACCGCGATGCCTGCCACATGGGTGCCGTGATCGCAGGCGTCGGTGTAGGGGCCACTGGAGTAGGTGCACTTGCTGGCAGCGCCTTCGCCGGTCTGCGAGGTCTGCCCGTTCGGGCAGTTCTTCTTGCTGGAGAAGCAGGCCTCGGCGACGAAGCCGCGCAGGAACGGATGGCCGCGATCGATGCCGGTATCGAGTACCGCGACGACGCCGGAGTAATCGCCATTGCCACCCTTGATGCCGAGATCCTGGATGTCGGCGGCGCCGATGAGCGGCACCGAATCGGCCAGCATCGGGCTGGACAGGCGGTCTTCCTGGATGGCGGCCACGTCCGGCAGCCGGGCCAGCAGGTCGAGCACGGCCGGCGAGGCGTCGAAGGCCAGCATTGGTACCACGCGGTACTGCTGCCGGATCTCGATCTTGTGAGCCCGCAGCACATCGAGCACGCGCGCCTGCAGCGCAGCGATCTCATCCTGCTGCCGCTGCGCCAGGGCCGCGCCGAGCAGGCCTTCGGGTGTCAGCAGCATTTTCAGAGTCACGATCACCGGCACCTTGCCGTCGCGCTGGGCGACGGCCTGCAGTTTCGACAGCGCGGCGGCATCCGGCATGCGACTGCGGAAATCGGTCGCGGCGAGCAGCTTGTCGGTGGCCAGTTGGGCGGCGCTCAGCGGCCAGGGATCGGGCCGCGCGCCCTGCGGCTGGACGATGGCGGTGCCCTTCAGGTCCGGCTCGGCGCCGCGCAGATTGCGCAGGCTGTCCGGCAGGATCAGTTCGCCCCGGTCGCCGATCAACTGGTAACCGCGCTGTTCGAGCGCGGCCTTGCCGGCGTCGCTGAGCGGCGTGTCGATCACCGCCCCGGCGGTGAAGCTGAGTGTCGCGGCGGCCCCGATCAGCCAGCGGCCGAGGTGGGGAAGGAACGCGGCCCTGGCCGAACGGCCGGCCTGATGGTTCTGATGCTTGAGCATGCTGCGGGTCTCCCGGATGACGGGCGGGCCCATCCAGAAAGGGCCGGCCGAGGTGTGTGGGCGCGGTGCCTTGCGCCGGCAGCACGGTGTCGCGGCGGGGCCGGGAAAGCCTGAAGAATTTCTGAAAGATTCCTGAAATCGCAGATCTGCCGGGCCTTGCCGTGCAGCCGGTCACCAATTCCGGGGGCGGGCACCCCGGACGTGACGGGCGGACGGCGATCCGGCAAGCTTTCGGCCCCGCCGTTCCTGCCCTTCTCCGTCCCCCGTTTCCGCGCTGCGCGATGACTGAGCCGACCCACTCCGCAGCCACGCCGGACCCGGCCGCCAGCCCCGATTTCCGCATCTGGCATTTCGCCACGGCGGTGTTCGATGAGCGCAGCCAGGAACTGCGCGTTGCCGGCCGCCTGGCCGAGCTGGAGCGCAAGCCGACCGAGCTGCTCCGGCATCTGCTGCGCCATGCCGGCGAAGTGGTGACCCGCGAGGAACTGCTCGAAGCGGTCTGGCCCGGCCGGATCGCCACCGAGGCCTCGCTGGCCAAGGCGGTCAGCCGGGTTCGTCAGGAACTCGGCGACAGCGAGCAGACGCTGATCCGCACCATCCACGGCTACGGCTACCGGCTGGTCGCCGAAGTGCGGATCGAGCGCCCGGAGGCGGAGCGCGAAGCCCGGACCTTGCCGCGCCGTTTCAATCTCCATCCCGGCATGGCCGTGCCCGAGCGGCCGCTGTGGCAGCTGCGCGAACACCTGGCCAGCGGTGGGCAGGGCGAGGTCTGGCTCGCCGAGCAGCCGAAGAGCGGCGAACGCCGGGTGCTGAAGTTCGCGGTCGACGCCAGCGGTCTCCTGGCGCTGAAGCGCGAGATCACGCTCTATCGGCTGCTGCGTGAAGCGGTCGGGCCGGCGGCGCGCTGCGTGCGCTTGATCGACTGGAATCTGGAAACCGAGCCGTTCTTCACCGAATCCGAGCACATCGGCGCTGGCAGCTTCGTCGATTGGGCCGCCGGGCGCGGCGGACTCGCGGCGATCCCGCTGGCCGTGCGTCTGGAACTACTTGCCCAGGCCGCCGAAGCGCTGGCCGCCGCGCACAGCGTGGGCGTGCTGCATCGGGACCTGAAGCCGGCGAACCTGCTGATCGACGACAGCGATCCGACAGCGCCGCAGGTGCGCCTGGCCGATCTCGGCAGCGGCGGCTTGCTGGAACCGACGGCGCTCGACCGCTACGCGATCACCCGTATCGGCCTGACCCAGTCCCTGCTCGACAGCAGCGATAGCGGCACCCTGGCCTACCGCGCGCCAGAACTGCTCGCCGGCCAGCTGGCGACCGCGCGCGCCGACATCCACGCGCTCGGCGTCATGCTCTATCAATGCATGGTGGGCGATTTCACCCGGCCGATGGCGGTCGGCTGGGAAGCCGATGTCGACGATCCGGTGCTCCGCGCCGACATCGCCCAGGCCGCGGCGGGTAATCCGGCGCTGCGTCTGGCCGATGCCGCCGAGTTCGCGCATCGGCTGCGCAGTCTCGACGCCCGCCGCGCGCAATGGCAGGACGACGAGGCACGCCGGGCTGCTGCCGAGCAGCAGCGTCTGGAAAACCAGCGGCTGAAAGCGCGACGCTTCTGGCTGCGGGCAACCGTGGCGGTGCTGCTGACCGGCCTCGGTGCCAGCCTGTGGCTGTATCGCGGTGCCGAGCAGGCGCGCCATCGGGCGGAGGCTGCGGCCGAAACCGCCGAAGCGGTCACCGGCTATTTCACCGACGATCTGATCGACGTCGCCGCCAGCAACGACGCCAAGGCGCTGACCGTCGATCAGCTGTTCGTGAAGCTGGCCGAAGGCGCCGACGAACGCCTGGTCGGCCAGCCGGCGGTCGAGGCACGGGTGCGCACCGCGCTGGCCTTCGTGCTGGTCTATTTGAGCAACGCCGACAGCCAGTCGGCGGCGCAGATTCGCAAGGCTTTCGACAAGGTCGTGGAACTCGCCGCTACCGATCCCGCCAGCGCCTGGCGAACGCTGAACGAGATCGTCTACAGCGACTTCACCCGGGCACTGTCGGACGACGGCGTGCGGCAGTTCGCCAACTTGCTCGACCGTCTCGAAGCCCGGCTGAGCGGCGATCCGGATTTCGATCGCGACGCCTTGGCCGCGCTGCGCATCAAGCTGGCCTTCGAACTGGGCGGCTACCGCAACGATGCCGTGGCCGGCCTGCGCCTGCTCGATGGCCTGCGTCCGCGTCTAACGCCAGATTCCGACAACGCTTTCGACGAGCGCATCGTCCGCGCCAAGCTGCTGTCGTTGACCGGCAAACCGCGCGACGCGGTGGCGCTGTACCGCGCGATGCTACCGTCGGCCGGGCAGGAAGACGGCTGGCGCGGCTGGCTGGGCCTGTCCTACGTCAAGGCCGAACTCGGGGCTCAGCTGATCGACCTCGGCGAACTCGATGAAGCCGCTGCCCAGCTTGCCGATTACGCCGAACTGGTCGGCCAGACCAAGCTCGACGACAGCATGCCGGCGATGAAGGCGCGCTTCCTGATCGGCCAGCTGCGCATCGCCCAGGGGCGCAGCGCCGAAGCCGCGGCACTGCTCGAACCGATGCTCGCGCAGGCGCACAGCAGAGTGGCCAACAGCTGGGAAGCGCTGGCGCCGAAACTGGCCGAGAACGGCAGCCTGCTGGTCGATGCCGCGCTGCTGGCCGGACGCCCTGCCGAGGCGCTCGCCGCCTCGATCCAGAGCCTCGACGATGCCCACCTCGCCAGCCAGCGGACCGGCGACGGCGGGCGCACGGCTTCGGCGACGCTGGTCGCGCTGCGGCACGCCGATGCACTGATCGCCAACGGTCAACTGGCGCCTGCCCATCAAACGCTCGACGGCCTGAACGCCGCAGCGCTCGACCCTTTCGGCCCGGACAATCTGTGGCGCGCCGAGCGCCTGCGCATCGAAGCCGCATTGGCGCTGGCCGAAGGCAATCGTGCCCTGGCTAATGACAGGCTCGATGCCGCGGAGAAGATGCTGCTGAGCGTCTACACGCCGCAGAGCTGGCGGCTCGCGCGGCTGCAGGCGCTGCGCGAGCGGCTGGCTGCAGCGAGCTAATTCTCAGCGCGTACTGGCCGGCTTCAGCGCATCCCGCTGCTTGCGCAGCGACTCGTACTCGGCTTCCAGTGCCCGCTGTTCGGCCACCGTCGTTGCGTACTCGGCCTTGCGTTCAGCCACGTAGAGCAGGCCGGGTCCGTTGATCTTGTCGTGCTGGCTGCTGTCGGCTTTCTGCAGCGCCGCTTCGGCCACGGCGAGCTCGTCCGGCACGCGCGCTGCCAGCGCTGGATCGCTGCGCAGGGTCAGCAGGCTGGCGCGGATGCGAGCGACGGCAGCGGTGGAAGGCTCGACACCTGGCGTCGGCGCTTCGGCAGCCGGCGAGAAGGTGGGCAGGCCGTTCGATGACAAGCGCAAGCCGCCGCAAGCCGACAGTCCCAGCAGGCTGCCGAGCACGATCAGAGATAAATGCAGGCGAGCCGGCTTCATGGCGTGGCTCCCGGGTTCGGCGATTGCAGCGTCTCGATCTCGCGCTTCAGCGACATGGTGAGTGCCGCGAGGCGGGAGCGCTCGGCGCGAGCGATGCCGAGCTCGGCATCGGCTTTGGCCTGAGCGGCATACCAGCGCGAGGTGATCTCGGTTTCCTTGTTGCCGCTGGCGGCGCGGGCGCGGGCCAGATTGTCGCGGGCGGCTTTCCAGGACACCGAGTCGTAATCGCTGATGCGGGCGCGTTCGGCGCGGGCGACGGCGGTTTCGGCATCGGCCAGCGATTCGCCGGGCTTGGCGTTGCGGCCGCTGCAGGCGGCCAGACTCAGCACCACCAGCAGCATCGCCGAGGCGACGCCGAGGCGGCTGGAATGAAGTTGAGCGTTATCGATCATCGTTCGGTTCTTGTTGTGGTTCTTCGGGACTAGGTTGCGCCGTTGTTGCCTGGGGTCATCCGAATCAGCCCCTGCGCCGTAAACTCGCATGCATTGCACTGACCCGTGTATTTCGATCACTCGATCTGATGACCCCAGCATTCGCTGCAATCTCCGGCCTCGCCATCGTCGCCTTGGTACTCGCCCTAGTCTGGGCGATCCAGCTCAAAACCCGCAATGCAGGGATGGTCGACCCGGTGTGGTCGTGGAGCCTGGGCTTCCTGGCCATCTGGTACGCAAGTTTCGGGACTGCCCCGGCCGAGACCCGGCTGCTGCTCGGCCTGCTCGGCGGGCTTTGGGGCTTTCGTCTCGGCACCCATCTGTATTTCCGCAATGCCGGCAAGCCCGAAGACGCGCGTTACGCGAAGTTTCGCCGCGAATGGGCCGATTCGGTAAACGTGAAGATGTTCGGCTTCTTCCAGTTCCAGGCGCTGATCGCCTGGCTGCTGTCGGTCGGCTTTCTGGTCGTCGCGTTTCGCGATGGCAACGCCAGTGTCCCCTTGATGGGACTGGGCGTGGCGATCTGGGTCATCGCGGTCGCCGGTGAAGGCATCGCCGACTGGCAGATGGAACGCTTCAAGGCGGACCCGTCGACCAAGGGCCAGGTCTGCCAGCGCGGCCTGTGGCGCTACTCGCGGCACCCGAACTATTTTTTCGAATCGATGCACTGGCTGGCCTACGTGCCGCTGGCGATCGGCACCGGCCTGTGGTGGGTGGCAATCATTCCTGCCGCGATCATGGCCTGGCTGCTGCTGAAGATGTCCGGTGTGCCGATCCTCGAAGCGCACATGGTCCAGTCGCGCCCCGCTTATGCCGACTACATGCGCACCACCAGCATGTTCATTCCCTGGCCGCCGAAGTCCTGAAACTGCGTCGCCGCTGCCGTACTTCACTCCCCCACTGATTCCAGCATGAACGTCATCGATTTCTGCGAGAAAGGCCTGATCCCGGATTCCCTGTCGCGCTGGGGCATGCGGCAGCTGATGAAGCGGCGGCTGGTCGACGAGGCCAACCAGGATGGCGAGGTGCGCAGCCAGCGCTACAACGCCTTTCTCGACGAGCTGCGCGGCAGCCCGATCGCGGTCGAAACCGGCGCTGCCAACGAGCAGCATTACGAGGTGCCGGCAGCGTTCTTCCACGCCCATCTCGGGCCGCGGCTGAAGTATTCCTGCTGCCTGTATCCCACCGGCAATGAAACGCTCGGCGAAGCCAGTGACGCGATGCTTGAGCTGTACGCCGAACGCGCCGAACTGCGCGATGGCATGCGCATTCTCGATCTTGGCTGCGGCTGGGGTTCCCTGAGCTTGTGGCTGGCCGAGAAGTATCCGAATTCGCAGATCGTCGGCCTGTCGAATTCGCACGGTCAGCGCGAGTACATCGAGGCCCGCGCCAAGGAGCGCGGCTTCGCCAATCTGACCATCATCACCGGCAACATTGTCAGCCACGAGTTTCCGGCGACGGCGCAGACCACCGGCGCGCTGATCGAATCCGGCTTCGATCGGGTGATGTCGATCGAGATGTTCGAGCACATGAAGAACTACGGCCTGCTGCTGGAGAAGATCAGCCGCTGGATGAAGCCGGACGCCAAGCTGTTCGTGCACATCTTCGTCCACAAGCTGCTCGCCTATCACTTCGAGGTGAAGGGCGAGGACGACTGGATGTCCAAGTACTTCTTCACCGGCGGCACCATGCCCAGCGAGAACCTGCTGCTGAACTTTCAGGATCACGTCGCGCTGCAGCGCCAGTGGTGGGTCGACGGCCGGCACTACGAGAAGACCTCGAACCAGTGGCTGGCCGGCATGGACGCCCACAAGGACGAGATCCTGAAGATCTTCGAAGCCGGCTACGGCAAGCAGCAGGCGCCGATCTGGGTGCAGCGGTGGCGGATGTTCTACATGGCCGTGGCCGAGCTGTTCGGCTACGCCGAAGGCAACGAATGGGGCGTCGGCCACTATCTGTTCACCAAGCGCTGAGCTCGATCAATATTGATGCGGCCCCTTGGTGTTGAACGTGGACCCGGCGTTCGATTCAGGATCTGCGTCATCTGTGAAGTGCCGAAGGTGCCGCATCAATAAAAAATCAATGGTTTCTAGTTATTGAGGCGGCATTTCTGCACCTGTTGGCGAGATCATCCGGTCGGACTCGGTGCGCTCGCGTTCAATATCAATATGCCGACTCAATAACTTCACGGCAGCGGAATTCGGCGTCGCCCGCGCGGTCCCATCAGCACTTCTCTGGAAACCCTGCTTGCCATGAAAACCGTCGCTGCCTTGTTGCTTTTCGCGGCCGTGGCTACGGCTGCCGCTGCGCCGGTCGATCATCGCTTTCGGGGCTATGCCTACGATCTGAAAACCGACAAGTACCTGTACACCGAAGTGCACCGCCAGAAGCTGGACGGCCTGCGCTGGATCGACGGCGCGATCAACTACTTCGATCCGGCCGGCAACAAGATCGCCACCAAGACGCTGGATCTCACCAAGGACCCGCTGATTCCGGTCTTCAAGCTGGAAATCTTCAAGGAGCACTACGTCGAAGCGATCACCGATGTCGAAGCTGATCGCTACACGATGCTGAAGACTTCCGATGGCAAGACCCAGACCAAGGTCATCACCAAGACACCGGGCATGGGCGCGGATTCCGGCTTCCACAGCGCCATCGTCGCCAGCTTCGACAAGCTGCAGGCCGGCGAGACGATGAAGTTCCAGTTCGGCGTTGCCGGCCAGCTCGATACCTACAGCTTCCGCTGCAGGAAAGTGGGCGACACCACCTTCGAAGGCAAGCCGGCGATCAAGCTGCTGGTGGAGCCGGATTCGCTGCTGCGGCTGTTCGTCGACAGACTCGATCTGACTTACGAAGTGAAAACACGGTATCTGCTGGAGTATCGCGGCGTCTCGAACATGCACGATCCGGCGACAGGCAAGGCCTACAATGTCCGCATCGTTTACACGGACACGCCGCCGAAAGATGCGCCTGCCAATCTTCCGCCGCTGGAATAACGCGCTTCTCGTCACCCTGCTGCTGGTCGTCGCCCCGGCCCAGAACGCCGCGCGCGCTGACGACAGCAACACCGCCGTCGAGGACGCCCTGAAGCTGGCCGCCTCGCGGCAAGCGCCAGTGATCGTCGATTTCTATGCGCCCTGGTGCTACTCCTGCTACTTCATGGCCAAGCACGTGAAGACCGGCCCGGAGTGGACGGCCCTGGAGAAGAAGGCCGTGATCGTCGAGCTGGATGCCGACTCGCCAGCCGGTGCGCGCTGGATGCAGCAATGGACGGTCAGGGGTCTGCCCAGCTACATCGTGCTCGATGCCAGTGGCCAGGAACTCGGCCGCATTCCGCTGGAACGCACACGCGCCCAGTTCTATCCCGAGATCGCCGCGATCATCGCGCGCGGCAGCGATCTGGATCAGCGCAAGCGCCAGGTCAAGGACGACGGCAAGGCTTCGCTTATCGCAGCACGCAGCGTGCTGCAGGCCTATGCCGCGCGCGCCGATGTCGATGGCGCAAACGATTGGCTGAACACGCTTCCGGCCGCTGCCCGCAAGGCGGTCGATCAGGATGCCGACGCTGCGCTGTGGCAGTCACGGCTCGCCTTGCGCAAGGCGTCAGTTGCGAAGGACGCCGCTGCCTGTGCTGCCGCTGCACCTGCCGTGCTGGCAGGCGATCTGGGCTGCGATCGCGCCTACGAACTCGATCGTGCGATGCAGTGCACCGCCAGCCTGCCGGCCGGCGAGCAGCAGAAGCTGTACGCCGCGCAGCAGCCGGTGATGAATGCACTGCTCGCCAAGCGGGTATTCATCGCCACACCGAGCTGCGCCGACGCCCGCAGCCTGATCACCACGACTGCCGATCTGGCCGCCACGCTCGGTGATACAAAGCGCGAAGCCGCCGTACTCGAGCAGGCGATCGCCGATGCCGAGCGTCGCCTCGGTGGCGCCAAGAAACTCGATCTCAAGCGTGACCGCAATCTGGCCGACAACCTGCGCCTGTATCTCGATCTCGCCAAGCGTTACGAAGCGCTGGATGCGCTGTTCCCGAAGCTCATCGCCGCCTACCCGGACGATTACGTCTACGCGTTCCGCTACGGCCGCAACCTGATCGAGCGCGGCGAGCCTGAGAAAGCGCTGCCCTGGCTCGCGCAAGCGGCACCTAAGGCTTACGGCCTGAACCGGCTCACGGTCGCGCAGTACCGCGCCGATGCGTTGATCAAGCTCGGCCGTCGCGATGAAGCCAAGGTCGTCGTTGCCGAAGCGCTGAAAGCCAACGGCCCGTTTTTCCCGGAGCAGGTCGCCAAGCTCAAGGCCGCCGTGGCGTAGGCCTGCCGTAAATCGGGCCTCGCCCGACGGCCGAACTCGCGAAGTCGGACTGAAGTCCGACCCACCAGACAAGTACCAGAAACCCGATTCACCATGAACCCTGAAACCATTGCCCGCCTGCTGATCCGCTGTGACGACAAGCCCGGTATCGTCGCCGCCGCGACCACCTTCCTGTACCACCACGGTGCCAACATCACCGAGCTGGATCAGCACTCGACCAGTCCGTCCGATGGCCAGCTGTTCATGCGTCTGGAGTTCCAGACGCCGGCGATCGACCTGCCGCGCGCCGCACTCGAGCGGGCCTTCGCCGACACCGTCGCCGCCCAGTACCAGATGAACTGGCGGATGAGCTACGCGGCCGACAAGCCGCGTCTGGCGATCATGGTGTCCGCGCACGACCACGCGGCGATGGAACTGCTGTGGCGCTGGCAGCGCGGCGAACTGCGCGTCGACATTCCCTGCGTGATCTCCAATCACGAAGCACTGCGCAAGGCCGTGGAAGGCTTCGGCGTGCCGTTCCATCAAGTGCCGTTCGAGACCGCGACGCGTGCCGATGCCGAAGCTGCGATGCAGAAGATCCTCGTCGACGTGAAAGCGGACTTCATCGTGCTGGCGCGCTACATGCGCATTCTCAGCGGTGACTTCGCAGCGGCCTGGCCATCGAAGATCATCAACATCCACCACTCGTTCCTGCCGGCCTTCGTCGGTGCCGATCCGTATCGGCAAGCCTACGAGCGCGGCGTCAAGATCATCGGCGCGACGGCGCATTACGTCACTGCCGATCTCGATCAGGGCCCGATCATCGAGCAGGACGTGGCTCGCGTTTCGCATTCCGAAGGTATCGACGAACTGCGCCGCCTCGGTCGCGATCTCGAGCGCCAGGTGCTGGCGCGCGCGGTGCGCTGGCATGTCGAGGACCGGATCATCGTCGATGGCAACAAGACCGTGGTGTTCAACTAGTGGCCAGCGTGGCGGCAAAAGCCGCGGATCTTTTCTCGAAGCTGATGTACAGCAACGCGACCGTGTTCCGCCGCGCGATGAACCTGTACCGGCCGTTCCTCGGCGCCGGCATCCAGATCAGCCACGTGTCGAAGGATTTCCGCGAGATCGATGTGGTGCTGAAAAAGCTGCCGGGCAACGGCAATGCTTTCGGCACTCACTTCGGCGGCAGCCTGTACGCGATGGTCGATCCGTTCTACGTGCTGATGTTCGTCGCCGTGCTCGGTGAGGGTTATCTGGTCTGGGACAAGTCGGCGCGCATCGAATTCCTGCGCCCGGGCAAGGGCACGGTCAGCGCGAAATTCCGCTTGAGCGAGGCCGATATCGCGGCGGCGAAGGAAGCGACGGCGACCGGTGCGAAGTATCTGCCGGTGTTCCAGGTCGAAGTTCTGGACGCGAAAGGCGAACTTGTCGCGAAGGTCGAGAAGGAGTTGTACATCCGCCGCAAGCCGGAACGGAAGGCCAAGCCTTCAGCCTGATGAAGCCATACAAAAAAGCCCTGTTTCCAGGGCTTTTTGTTCAATCAGCTCAACCTCACTCTTCCCAATAGACCTTGGTCTTGCGATCGGCTTCGAGCTTGCCGAGCAGTTCCAGATAGCGTTTCTCGATTTCGTTGCGACGCACTTTCATGGTTGGCGTCATCAGGCTGTTGTCGATCGTCCAGGCATCCTTGGTGACGACGATCTTGCAGATTTCCTCGTGCGGCTCCAGGGTCGCGTTGACCGACTTCATCGTCGCGATCAACCCGGCTTCGATCTGCTCGCGCGGCAGCTTGCGGGCATCGGCGTTCAGCGACAGCACCAGCATCGGCTGGTACAGGCCGGTGCCGACCAGACACATCTGCTCGACCGCCGTGTTGGTGCCGAACTTGCCCTCGATCGGCGCCGGGCTGACGTATTTGCCCTTCAGCGTCTTGAAGATCTCCTTCACGCGGCCGGTGATGAACAGATAGCCGTCGCTGTCGATGTGGCCCTTGTCGCCGGTGCGCAGCCAGCCATCGGCGGTGAACAGTTCGGCGGTCTTCTCCGGATCCTTGTAGTAGCCCGGCGTGTTGCCCGGATGCTTGCACTGGATCTCGCCGTCTTCGGCGATGCGCAGGCCGGCGTCGATGTAGGGCTTGCCGATCGAGCCGACCTTGTTCTGACCCGGCAGATTGAGGCTGGCGTAGATCGAGTTCTCGGTCATGCCGTAGCCCTGCAGCACGTCGATGCCGAGCTTGGCGAACCATTCGATGATCGGCCGCGGCAAGGGTGCTGCGCCGGAAATCACCAGCCAGGCGCGGTCCAGCCCAAGGCCCTTGCGGATCTTGCGGCGGATGAAGCCGGAGACGATCGGGATCGACAAGAGCAGATCGATCTTGGCCTGCGGCAGCTTCTTCAGGATGCCGCCCTGGACGCGGCTGTAGACCAGCGGCACGCCGTAGAAGCGTGTCGGGCGAACCATCGCCAGGGTCTGCGGCAGCTTTTCCAGTTCTTCGAGAAAGTGCACCTGCGCGGGCAGATAGAGGCTGGCCGTTTCGACCGCGCCGCGCTCGAAGGCATGAGCCAGCGGCAGATAGGACAGGAAGTGTTCGCCACTGGCGACCGGCGGCTGATCGCGCAGAACGCCGGCAACGGTGAATGCCAGATTGGCCGCGGTGATGATCACGCCCTTCGGATTGCCGGTGGTGCCGGAGGTGTAGATCAAGCTCCAGACCTCATCCGCGCCGCGTTCCACCGGTGTTGCCAGGGGCTTGTTGGCCGCGATCAGCTGATCCCAGTTCTGCGCGCACTCGGCAACGCCGGGATAGGGCAGCGCGATGCGGACGACCTCGGCCGGCAACGCGCCGAGAAAGCCGGCGGCATCCGGCATCGGGCCGATGAACGCGGCCTTGATGCCGGCATGGCCGGCGATGAAGCGCACGGCGTCCTCGCTCTGCTTCGGATACAGGCCCACGCCGATCAGGCCGGCAAGGCCGCAAGCGAAATCGGCCATGAACCAGTGCGCGTTGTTCATCCCGGTGAGGCCGACCGCATCGCCCGGCTTCAGGCCCATCGCGATCAGCGCCGAGGCCATGCGCCTGGCCTGCTCGGCCACTTCGGCCCAGGTGTAGCTGCGCCAGATGCCGTTCACCGGCTGGTGCAGATAGGGCTCGTTCGGCGTTTCGGCGGCACGCTTGAGGAGCTGTTGCACCGGGTTCGGCAGCTGGGACATGGGCGGTTTCTCGCGGTTGGGTACAGTTGTGCGCGGAGATGCTAACAAACGGATCGCGCTGACGTTTCAGGCACAAATCGCCAGCGCGAGCTGACCATCGGCGCTGGCTGTGACGCGCAGGTGATCCATGAAACCATGTGACTCGACCTGTCTGCCCGATTCTGGAAGTCCTGATGAAAAAGCTGTTGATCGCCGTACTGCTGGGCCTCGTCCTCGCGCTGCTCTTTCTGTGGCTTAAGCCCACCAACGTCGATCCGGTGGCTTGGGCGGCGCCGGTCGCGCCGAAGCTCGAGGGTCCTTATGCGCCGAACACGATTCTCAAGGACGCACAGCGTCTGTTGCTCGGCGTGGGTCAGGGTCCGGAAGGCGTTGCCGTCGACGCCAGCGGCGCGGTCTATGTCGGCTACGAGGACGGCCGCATCGTGCGCCTGGCGCCGGAGGGCGATCGTTATCGCGAAGTCGCCAATACCGGGGGCCGGCCTCTGGGCATGGTTGCCGAAGCCGATGGCAGCCTGCTGGTGGCCGACGCGAGCCGCGGCTTGCTGAGCATTGATCCGAAGGGCGTGATCATTCCGCTGAGCCAGAGTGCCGGCGGTGTGCCGCTGGGCTTCACCGATGATGTCGACCATCTTGCCGGCGACACGCTGGCGTTCTTCACCGACGCCTCGACGAAGTTCCCGAATCCGTATTACCTGCTCGACATGTTCGAACATCGCCCGCATGGCCGGGTGATCATGCAGGACCTCGCCAAGCAGCAGTCCGCGGTACTGCTCGAGAATCTGTACTTCGCCAATGGCATCGCCGTGGGTCCCGATGGCGAGTGGCTGCTGGTGGCCGAGACCGGCGCCTATCGGATCACCCGCTTCTGGTTGAAGGGACCGAAGGCGGGCACACGCGAAGTGTTCGTCGACAATCTGCCGGGCTTCCCGGACAACCTCAGTTTCAATGGCCGCGATCGCATCTGGGTCGCGCTGCCCAGCGTGCGTGATCCGGCGCTCGATGCCCTGAGCCAATGGCCCAGCGTACGCAGGATGCTGGCCAATCTGCCGACGCCGATCCAGAACCTGCTCGGCATTCACGGCACCCCGCATGCCTTCGTGCTCGGCTTCGATCTTGACGGCAAGCTGATCGCCAATCTGCAGTACCGGGCCGACGATGCTTACGCGCCGATCATGAGTGTCGAAGAGCATGGGCCGTGGCTCTACTTTGGCTCTCTATCGGAGTCTTCGATCGCACGTCTGCCACTCCAATTCGCAGTCCCTGGCAGCGATGCACCCCCGCCAGGTTGGGAGCAGACGCCGGCTCAACCGACGCTCGCTGAATAGCGCCGAAATGAACGTCATGTCGACTCCTATCGAATGAGGTGTCGAGTCTTCGTTGAACAGCCTGTGTAGCCTTTCACAAGACCTTCACAAAGTATCTTGCTGAAGCTTGCTGGCCCACGGATTGCGTTGTTGCAATTGGTCTTTTTCACTCGTATACGTAGTCGCACCAAGCCTGATTCCAGTTCGGAACAGGGGCGGTTGGTATCGCCTGTCAACACGGTGCAAAGCCGGGAACAGGCGGTCGACAACTAACGGCTAAAGCCGGACGACGCTGCCCCGCGAGCAGCGCCGCAAGCGAGAGGAGATGACAGCGATGATTCACGATCCCGTGAAGGTGGTGGCGTGCCCGCGTGCGTCGTTCAGGCGGAAGACTCCAGTGGTGATCATGGCGGCTGCCATGACGATGCTGGCAGCGCTCCCGGCCTCAGCATTCCAGTTTGAACTCGGCCCGATCCAGGGCAATCTCGACAACACCATTTCCTACGGCGCGCTGTGGCGCGCGCAGGGACGCTCCGACAGTCTCGTCGGCATCGCCAATGGCGGCTCCGCGCGTTCGGTGAATGGTGATGACGGCAATCTGAACTACGACGCTGGCGACATCGTCAACCAGGTCTTTCGCGCGACTCACGAATTGGAGTTGAAGTACGGCAGCGACCTCAGCCTGTTCGTTCGCGGATCAGAATTCTTCGATCTTCAGGTGGCCCAGGATCTCGATAATTTCGGCGGCCGCGGCCGTGACCGCCTGCAGATGCAATACGAATTGCTCGATGCCTTCCTCAGCTTCAGCAGCAAGCCGTTCGGCAATCGCAGCACCAATATCCGCATCGGCAACCAGGTGATCAACTGGGGCGAGTCGACGTTCATCCAGAACGGCATCAACGCCACCAACCCGCTCGACATCCTGCGCCTGCGCGCACCAGGTGCGGAACTGCGCGAAGCGCTGCGGCCGACGCCGATGCTGTCGTTCTCGCAGGAGCTGACCGACGCGGTGACCCTGGAAGCCTACGTCCAGGCACGTTTCGACAATTTCCTGCTTGACCCGCGCGGCTCGTATTTCTCGACCACCGACATCGCCAGCGATGACGGCAATCGCGCGGTGGTGACCTTCGGCCGTCGCGATGACGATTTCAGCGGCAATCCGCTGCCGCCGAACAACCCGCTGTATCCGACCTCGCAGCAGCTTGGCCTCGGGCCGTTCGATCCGGCGGCCAGTGTCTGGGTCGGCCGCACCGGCGTCCGTGATCGTCCGAATGGCTTCGGCCAGTTCGGTGTCGCCACGCGCTATCTGGCCGACTGGCTCGGTTCCACCGAGTTCGGTGCCTATTACCTGCGCTACCACTCGCGGGCGCCGTTGGTCTCCGCGCTGAAATCGACGAACCCGAATCCGGGCAGCGGTACCACCTCGGTGCTGACGCCGACGCCGCTCGGTGCGATCAGTGGCCAGAACGGCAGTGCCGCGTACTTCCTCGAGTACCCGAAAAACATCGATCTGTTCGGGCTGTCGTTCAACACCCAGTTGCCGAACGGCATGGCGCTGCAGGGCGAGTACACCTATCGCCCGAATCTGCCCTTGCAGCGCGGTGCCACCGAACTGCTGATCGCCGCTCTCAATCTGCCATCGAACTTCGCACCCAACCCGGCCGACATCGCCGCCGGTGCCGAGATCCGCGGCTGGCAGCGCGTCAAGGCGCATCAGATCCAGACCACGGCGACGCAGGTGGTGCCGACCGTCCTCGGCGCGCAGCAGCTCGCGCTGGTCGGTGAGGTGGGCTACACCTTCCTCGATCTGCCCAGCGGCGTGCTGTTCGATGGTCCGGGCACGGCACTGCCAGCGCTGCAGGCGGCCGCCAATGCGGCGGCCGGTGGTTCGACCCAGCACGGTGGCTACGCAACCCAGAGCTCCTGGGGTTATCGCGCCGTGGCCCGCCTGGATTACCTGAGCCTGATCGGCGCCATCAACGTGTCGCCACGCGCGGTGTTCTCGCATGACGTCAAGGGTGTCAGCCCAACCTTCAACGAAGGCGCGCAGGCAGCCACCGTCGGTGTGAACTTCAGCTACCAGCAGGTCTACACGGTGG
This sequence comes from uncultured Nevskia sp., assembly GCF_903885465.1. Taxonomy (GTDB): domain Bacteria; phylum Pseudomonadota; class Gammaproteobacteria; order Nevskiales; family Nevskiaceae; genus Nevskia. Next base: position 1,219 of record NZ_CAISIQ010000073.1, on the reverse strand, counting down.
ACGTCTCGTACACCTCGTTCTTCGGCGGCCGCAACTACTGCGGTGCCGACGATCAGACCAATCCGGCGCTGGCCGGCAGCAACGGCGCCGCCGCGGGTCAGCGTGCCGACTACTGCACGGCAGCCAATCCTCTGAAGGATCGCGATTTCATCGCGCTGACGATGACCTACGCGTTCTGAAGACCAGGAGCCCCAACATGAAAAGAACCATGAAACTGATGCGTATCACCACGCCGCTCGTCGCTATCGCCTTCGCTGCGACGACCGCGTTTTCGGCCTCGGCCCAGGAGCTGACCGTGATGGGTGCCGACACTGGCGCCAATCCGGCCGGCACCATTCCGGCGTGGACCGGCGAAGTCCTCAAGGCACCGGCCGGCTTCAAGCCGGGCATCCTCTATCCGGATCCGTTTGCCTCGGAGAAGCCGACCCTGGTCATCACCGCCGCCAATGCCGAAGAGCACAAGGCGAACCTGACCCCAGGCCAGCTGGCGACGTTCAAGAAGTACCCGACCTACAAGATCAACGTCTACCCGACGCATCGCACCGGCCTCTATCCGAAGGGCTATTACGACGAGACCAAGGGCAATGCCGGCAAGGCCAAGCTGTCGGACTCCGGCAATGGCGTGCTCGGCGTCAACGGCGGCCTGCCGTTCCCGGCGCCGAAGAACGGCAACGAAGCGATCTGGAATGCACTGACCCGCTATCGCGGCGAAACCTACGAGACCGACAACGTCCAGCTGGCTGTGACGCGTGGCGGCGACTACACGCCGGTGCGTTTCCAGTACCAGCTCGACTTCCAGTTCGGTTCGCTGAACAAGAAGCCGTCCGAGCGCACCGACAATCTGCTGTTCTACTTCCTGCAGCGCATCGTGGCACCTGCGCGTCTCGCCGGTTCGGTGCTGCTGGTGCATGAGCCGCTGGATCAGACCAAGGTGTTCCGCTCGGCCTGGACCTACAACCCGGGCCAGCGCCGCGTGCGTCAGGCGCCGAACGTCGCTTACGACAATCCGGGCACGGCCGCCGATGGCCTGCGCACCAACGATGATTTCAACATCTTCAATGGCGCGACCGATCGCTACGATTTCGAGCTGGTCGGCAAGAAGGAAATCTACATTCCGTACAACAGCTACAAGCTGTCGAGCGGCGCCAAGCTGGAAGACGTGACTCGCCCGGGCCATCTCAATCCTGATCTGGTGCGCAACGAGCTGCACCGCGTCTGG
>NZ_CAISIQ010000072.1 GCF_903885465.1 uncultured Nevskia sp. | reverse complement strand
CGATCGCCTTCGGCGTGGTGCCCCAGTCCTCGTGCAGCTTCAGGCCCATCGCGCCGGCTTCGAGTTGTTCCTCGAGCGTGCCGGGTAGCGAGGCGTTGCCCTTGCCGAGAAAACCGAAGTTGATCGGCAAGCCTTCCACCGCCTGAAGCATCCGCGCGAGATGCCAGGGGCCGGGTGTGCAGGTGGTCGCATTGGTGCCGGTCGCAGGGCCGGTGCCGCCACCGATCATCGTCGTGGTGCCGGACATCATCGCGTCCTCCACCTGCTGCGGGCAGATGAAGTGGATGTGCGAATCGATCGCGCCAGCCGTGATGATCTGGCCTTCGCCGGCGATGATCTCGGTGCCCGGGCCGATGACGATGTCGACCCCCGGCTGCACGTCCGGATTGCCGGCCTTGCCGATGCCGCTGATCCGCCCGGCCTTGATGCCGATATCGGCCTTGACGATGCCCCAGTGATCGACGATCACGACATTGGTGATCACTGTGTCGGCAGTGTCGCGGCTTCCCCGCTGGCTCTGGCCCATGCCGTCACGAATCACCTTGCCGCCGCCAAAGCTCACTTCGTCGCCGTAGATGGTGTGATCGCGCTCGATCTCGATGATCAGCGCGGTGTCGGCCAGGCGCAGACGATCGCCGGTGGTCGGGCCGTAGAGGCTGGCGTAGTCGGCTCTGCTGATCTTCATGAGGCTTTCTCCAGGGCGCCCTCGACCTTGCCCTGAAAGCCATGAACGATGCGATCGCCAGCATAGGCCACCAGTTCGATATTGCGTTCCTGGCCCGGCTCGAAGCGCACCGCGGTGCCGGCCGGAATGTTCAGCCGGAAGCCGCGCGCTTTGGGTCGATCGAAGTGCAGCGAGTCGTTGGTTTCGAAGAAGTGATAGTGCGAGCCGACCTGGATCGGCCGGTCGCCGACGTTGGCGACTCTCAAACTCACGGTCTCGCGGCCGGCATTGAGTTCGATGTCGGGGCCATCGAGCGGCAGCAGTTCACCAGGAATCATCGCGGCCTCCTCAGGGAATGGGGTTGTGGACGGTGACCAGCTTGGTGCCGTCGGGGAACGTGGCTTCCACCTGCACGTCCGGGATCATTTCGGCGATGCCGTCCATCACATCGTCGCGGCTCAGCAGGGTGGTGCCGTAGCTCATCAGTTCGGCGACCGACTTGCCGTCGCGCGCGCCTTCGAGAATCGCGGCCGAGATGTAGGCGATCGCTTCCGGGTAGTTCAGCTTCACGCCGCGTGCCTTGCGCCGTTCGGCGACCAGGCCGGCGGTGAAGATCAGCAGCTTGTCCTTCTCGCGGGGACTCAGTTCCATGCTTGGTTTCCGGTATTCATGTCGCCCAGATCCTGGGCAGCACCGCTTCGCGCTGCATCAGTCGGGGTCGCAGGGTTCGCCACAGATGCATCAAGGTTCGCATCGCCGCATCGGTCTGTCGCGCCAGCACGCGGCCGATCAGCACGCCATCGACGAGGCTGATGCCGAGGGTCACGTCATCATGACTGGCGACCGCCCCGCGCGCCGCATCGACGTCCGCCGAGCTTGCCGGACAGGCGACGAAGGTGCCGAGCACCGGCAGCTCAGCCAGGCCCCAGGCGGCCTTGAACGCTGGCCCGCCACCCGCCAGCCGCAGACGATCGATGAGCAGCGGACGATCATCCCGCCACAGCTCCAGGCTCTGATTGCTGGTGCCGCTGTCGAAGCGCTCGCCGCGCGCGGCGAGGCCATACGCGCCGAGATCCCAGCCGATGTAGCGCGAGGCGGCATCGAGCCGGATCACCGTCTGCTGACGGACGACGGCGCCCGGGTAGTAGATGGTTTCCTGCGGCAGCCATTCGAGTGCTGCCGCGTTGAGACGGATGTCGATCTTCTGCCGCGCTTCGGGCCCGGCGCTGCGATAGAACTTGCCGGCGGCCGGCGTCGTCAGCAGCGCATGGGCACCAGGCCCGGCGTTGAAGCGCAGGTCCAGGCGATCACCGCCGACGACGCCACCCGGCGGATGGACGACATAGACATTGCAGACCGGCCCGTCCGGATAGAACGGCCGCTGCACTCTCAGCGGGCCGAGGTGATGGCGGCGGGCGAGGGTGGTGCGTGTGGCGCTCGCCTCGAAACCGAGTTCGAGTTCGGCCTGCCAGCCACGGGGTGGTGCTTCTGATAGTGCCGCGTTCATCGCAAACCGCAGGGCGGGAAAGCGCTTGTATCGCACATCCTGCCGTTCGCGAATGGCGGAATGCGCCGCAACGAGGCGCGGCTGTCCCGCCCTGCGATTTCTGCGTTCATGACCCGATGATCACACGGTCAAATGCTGCTTCACCATCTCGTCGGTCAGCTCGCCGATCGCGCCCTTGGCCACGGCGCGGCCCTTGTCGAGAATCACGAAATCGCTGGCGACACGGCGAGCAAACGGCAGCTTCTGTTCGACCAGCAAGACGGTCAGGCCCAGATCCTTGTTCAGCCGCAGGATCAGATCGCCGATGTCGGCGACGATGTTCGGCTGAATGCCTTCGCAGGGTTCGTCGAGGATCAGCAGCTTCGGTTCCAGGGTCAGCGCGCGGCCGATCGCCAGCTGCTGTTGCTGACCGCCGGACAAGTCGCCGCCGCGGCGCTGGCTCATCTGTTTCAAGACCGGAAACAGGCTGTGCACGTAGTCGGTCAGTTCCTTCTTCTTCGCGGTCTTCAGGCCACGGGCTTCGAGGCCGACGCGCAGATTCTCCTCCACCGTCAGCTGCGAAAAGATTTCCCGGCCCTGCGGCACATAGCCGATGCCCATGCCGGCGCGCTTGTCGGCAGCGACGCCGCGCAGTTCCTTGCCGCCGTCATAGCTGATGCTGCCGGACGCGGTCGGAATCAGGCCCATCAGGCATTTCAGCATCGTCGTCTTGCCCATGCCGTTGCGGCCCATCAGGCACATGCGCGAGCCGCGCGGCACGTCGACATCGAGATCCCACAAGGTATGGCTGCCACCGTAGAACTGGTTCAGGCCGCTGATCTTCACCATCGAATCGCTCATCTCATTCTTCCCCTTACTCGCCGAGATAAACGCGCTTGACCTGCGGATCGTTCTGCACTTCGTCCATCGTGCCCTCGGCGAGCACATGGCCTTCGTGCAGCACCGTGACCTTGCGGGCGATGGAGCGGACGAAGTTCATGTCGTGCTCGACCACCACCACCGAATGCTTGCCGGCGAGGCTGACCAGCAGCTCGGCGGTGCGCTCGGTTTCCTGGGGCGTCATGCCGGCCACCGGCTCGTCGACCAGCAGCACTAGCGGGTCCTGCATCAGCAGCATGCCGATCTCCAGCCACTGCTTCTGGCCGTGCGACAGCGCGCCGGCCTTACCGAAACGATGATCCTTCAGACCGATGATGCCGAGCACTTCGTCGATGCGTTCGCGCTGCACGGCATTGAGCTTGGCGAACAGGATCTTCCACACCGACTTGTCGCAGGCCATCGCCAGTTCGAGGTTCTCGAACACGCTGTGCTCGGGAAACACGGTCGGTTTCTGGAACTTGCGGCCGATGCCGGCCTGGGCGATTTCCGGTTCGCTCATGCCGAGCAGATCGATGGTCTGGCCGAACCAGACCGATCCGGTATCTGGCGTGGTCTTGCCGGTGATGACATCCATCATCGTGGTCTTGCCGGCGCCGTTCGGGCCGATGACGCAGCGCAGCTCGCCGGTCTCGATGTACAGGCTGAGATCGTTGAGCGCCTTGAAGCCGTCGAAGCTCTTGGTGACGCCTTCGACGTACAGGATGATGTTGTGCGACAGATCCGGGCTCGGCGCATTGGTGCTGCGGCGCTTGCCGGTGGGCTTGGTGCGCAGGCCGATCGGGCCGGTGGTGGCAGGCGAGGTGCTCATGCGGTTTTCACCTTGCGTGCTGGGATGAGGCCGACAACACCCTTCGGCAGGAACAAGGTCGCGCCGACGAACAGCGCGCCCAGCGCATACAGCCAGATCTCCGGGAACGCCGCGGTGAACCAGGTCTTCGCGTAGTTGACGAGCACGGCACCGGCGACTGCGCCGTACAGCGTGCCGCGTCCGCCGACGGCCACCCAGATCACCACTTCAATCGAGTTGATCGGCGCGAATTCGCCCGGATTGATGATGCCGACCTGCGGCACATACAACGCTCCGGCGATGCCGGCGAGCATCGCCGAGAACACCCAGATCCACAGCTTGTACGACTCTACCTGATAGCCGATGAAGCGGGTGCGGCCTTCGGCATCACGGATGCCCTGCACGACTCGTCCGAGCCTTGACGCGATCACGTAGCGGCAGCCGATGTAACCAACGGCGAGCGCGATCACCGTGGTGATGAACAGCGCCACGCGCATGCCGGGTGTCTTCAGATCGAAGCCGAGCAGTTCCTTGAAATCGGTCAGGCCGTTGTTGCCGCCGAAGCCCATTTCGTTGCGGAAGAAAGCGAGCAGCAAGGCGAAGGTCAGCGCCTGGGTCATGATCGACAGATAGACGCCGGTGACCCGCGAGCGGAACGCCAGCCAGCCGAAGCCGAGCGCCAGCAGGCCCGGGATCAGCACCACCATCAGCAGCGCCACCGGGAAGTGGTTCATGCCTTCCCAGAACCAGGGCAGCTCGGTCCAGTTCAGGAACACCATGAAGTCCGGCAGGATGGGATTGCCGTAGACGCCGCGCGGGCCGATCTGGCGCATCAGATACATGCCGATCGCATAGCCGCCGAGCGCGAAGAACGCCGTGTGGCCGAGGCTGAGAATGCCGCAATAACCCCAGACCAGATCGACTGCGATCGCCAGCAGGGCGTAGCACAGGTACTTGCCGAACAGGGTGACCGTGTAGGTCGACAGGTGGAAGAACGAGCCTTCCGGAATCATCAGATTGAAGATCGGCACCACCACCGCTGCGATCAGCAGCAGCGCCAGCAGCACCTGGCCACCACGGTCGGCCTTGAGGGCCGGAATCAGTACGCCTTGCCCGGTCATTGTTTGCGTGCTCATTAGTGGCCCTCCGCGGCGCGGCCTTTCTGGGGAAACAGGCCCTGTTTGCGGCGCTGGATGAACAGGATGATGAACACCAGCATCGCGATCTTGGCCATCACCGCACCGACTGCCGGCTCCAGCAGCTTGCCGGCCACACCGAGGGTCATGCCGCCGATCACCGTGCCCCAGAGATTGCCGACACCACCGAAGACCACGACCATGAACGAATCGATGATGTAGCTCTGGCCGAGATTCGGGCCAACGTTGGTCAGCTGCGAAAGCGCCACGCCAGCGACACCGGCGATGCCGGAGCCGAGGCCGAAAGTGATGGCATCGACGCGATCCGAATTGATGCCCATCGAACGTGCCATCGCCCGGTTCTGTGATACCGCACGCACCTTTAGGCCCAGCGAGGTACGGCGCAGGATCAATTGCAGCGCCGCGAACACCACCATCGTGAAGACGACGATGTAGAGGCGGTTCCAGGTCAGCGACAGCGCATCGTTGATCACCCACTGGCCGCTCATGAATTCCGGCGTGGCCACCGAGCGATTCAGCGGCGAGAAGATCGACCGCACCAGCTGCTGCAGGAACAGGCTGATGCCGAAGGTCGCCAGCAAGGTCTCCAGCGGCCGGCCGTACAGGAAGCGGACGACACCGCGTTCGATGGCGATGCCGACCAGGCCGGAGACCACGAAGGCCGTCGGAATCGAGATCAGGATCGAGGCCGCCAGATGTGTCGGCATCAGCTGCTGCACGACGTAAGCGGTGTAGGCGCCGATCATCATCAACTCGCCGTGCGCCATGTTGATCACCCCCATCACGCCGAAGGTGATCGCCAAGCCGATGGCGGCGAGTACCAGCACCGAGCCGAGGCTCAGGCCGAAGAACAGGGTTTCGATGGCACTGAAGAACTTGCGCTTGACAGCGATCGACGAGATCGCCACCGAGGCCGCGCTGCGGACGCGTTCATCAGGCTCGTTGGCTTCTTCGCGCAATGCTTCGAGCTTGGCCAGGGTTTCACCATCGAGCGCGCCGGAAAGTACGTTCACCGCGGCCAGGCGGATATCGGCGCTGTCCGAAGTCAGATCGGCGTAGGCCTGGCCGGCAGCGATCGCTTTCAGCACGGCAGGGTCCTGCTCGGTCTTCGCCTGTTCGCGAAGCATGGTCAGGGTCAGCTCGTCCGGCGCGCGGAGCATCTCCTGCACCGCGGCGAGGCGTACCGCGGCGTCGGGGTTGCCGAGCTTGAACGAGGCCAGGGCGCTGCGCAGCAGCTTGCGCAGGTTGTTGTTGCTGCCGATCTTGGTGAAGCCTTCGCTAGCCTCGCTGCCGGCTGCGGCCATGGTCAGCGGATCGGTGAGCGCGTAGTTGCTTTCAGCTTCCGCGGTGATGAACACGGCGCCATCGGCGTCGCGCACATGCAGATGATCTTCGAGCCAGGCCGTCAGTACGGCGGCCGTGTTCGGGTTCTTGGTTGCCAGCAATGCTTCGAGCAAGGCTGTGCGTTCACTCAGGGATGCCGTACCGAGTGCGCGAATTACATCCGGAAACGCGGTCGGCGCAGCCGGGGCCGCTTCGGCGGTGGTCTCGGCGGTAGCGTCTGCAGCAGGCGCGACAGCATCGTCTGCCTGCAGCGGCAGGCTCACGGCAACGACTGCCGCCAGCAGGCATCGTCGCAGCGGCAGTCGCATCAGTAGTCGCAGAAGGGGAGGTAGCGGAATCATCGCGGGGATGCTCCTGAAAAGAAGGTGACGACAGGGGATGCAAAGCAAGCTCCGGGCCGGGCCAATTCCGGCCCGGAGACTTGCCCCCCGCAGTGCTGCTTGCTTGGTACTGCAAAAGTCATTTCTCACGCGCAGACGCAGAGGAAAGCCAAAAGCAAAAATCCATCCGTCATCCCCGCGCAGGCGGGGATCCAGTTCTCCGTTGCCAGCGGTGTGCTGACCGCGACACTGGATTCCCGCCTGCGCGGGAATGACGATTGAAAGTTCTCGCCGTTCTCTGCGTTCTCCGCGAGAGCAATGCTTTTCGCTTGAAGCTCAGGCGTGCCTCAGTTCGAGCATTTCTTCAGCTTGGTGTTGTAGTTGCCGCACTTCAGCTTCACCCAATCGGATTCCAGATCCTTCGAGCCGTCGAGGAAGTCGGACCAGGCGTCGCCCGGGACTTCAGCCTTGGTCTGCCACACGGTTTCGAACTGGCCGTCTTCCTTGATCTCGCCGATGTAGACCGGCTTGGTGATGTGGTGATTCGGCAGCAGCTTGGCGGTGCCGCCGGTCAGGTTCGGCACTTCCAGGCCCGGCAATGTGTCGATGACCTTCGTGGTGTCGGTGGTGCCGGCCTTCTCGACCGCCTTCACCCACAGGTTGAAGCCGATGTACGTCGCCTCCATCGGATCATTGGTGGTGCGCTTCGGGTTCTTGATGTACGTCTGCCAGGCCTTGATGAAGGCAGTGTTGGCCGGGCTCTTGACGCTCTCGAAGTAGGTCCAGGCAGCGAGATGGCCAACCAGCGGCTTGGTGTCGATGCCCGACAGTTCTTCCTCACCCACCGAGAACGCGACCACCGGAATGTCTTCG
>NZ_CAISIQ010000071.1 GCF_903885465.1 uncultured Nevskia sp. | reverse complement strand
TAAACCCTGAGCGAGGTCAAGGCGCGCACCGCCGAACCGAAAGTGATGCGTACAGCATCGAAGTCCTTGGTTGCTGCGCCGCCCAGAACGAAGTAGTCCTGGGAGTTCAGCAGACCGAGCAAGTCGAGTTTCAAGGGGCCGCCGACCGAGAAGGACTGCCGATCGACGCCATTGAGACTCGTGGTCACCGTTGCGCCACGCAGTAGGTCAAGACTGAGCACCTTGTCTGCACTACGCACGACGAAACCGGCACCCTTCGGCTTGACGCTACTCGCCGCGTAACGCGTGCTTGAATCGGTGACCGTGAGCGACACATTGGACGCCACGCCAACTGCGGTCCGCAAAGTGGCGTAAGTGCTGCGCTTGCGATCGACGACGGCAAGCGCGTCCTCGACGCCGCAAAGCAGACAGATGCCGTCGACATCGGTGCGGACAACGGCGTTCGGATCCAGGATCGGCTCGTAAAGCCCGCCCGGCGTGCAATCAACCACGGGATCCAATGCGGCGGCCTGGGCGCTGATCAGCCCAGACAGACCCGCCAGACAAAATGCGGCAGTGACAGTGGAACGCAAGCTTTTGTGAATGTTCATTGTTGCCCCCTTGAGCGTCTATTTTGTGAAGATAACTGTGGCCCGCCCAACTCGCGCGCGCCATTGGGTTCGCCGGCATGTTCCTGAGCGAACGCCCGGAGTGTCTACCTGCGCCGTGTTCAGGTCCATAGGCACATTCATACGTGAACATTTGTCCAATCCCGGGATGATCAGAATTGGAGTTCAGGCCGCATGCGCGGATCCCGACATGTTTCAGAGTAATGAACGCGAAACTGCGGAAAAGCGGACGCGGTGTTCGTCTCGGCTTATCAGCTGTCCGCGCCGATCAAGCGCGTTCGAGATGAGCGTAAGACAGCATCAGCCACTTGGTGCCGGCGTCGCGGAACTTGATTTCGATGCGGGTGCGATCGCCGTCGCCATCGAAGCTCAGGATGGTGCCTTCGCCGAATTTCGCGTGGCGCACGCGATCACCAAGCCGGAAACCGCCCGGGCCTTCGCCTGTGGTCGCGGCCGTCATCTTGGTCCGTGAAGGCGGCACGTCAGCCGCACGCGCGTAACGGCCTCCGCCGTACGAACCGCCGCCACCGCCACCCCCGTAGCCGCCATAACCGCTGTTGCCGGACGGGCCGCCGTACGCCTGTCGCAGCACGCCGGCGCGCGGCCGGGTTTCGACGATCGTTTCGGCCGGAATGTCCTTCAGGAACATCGACGGCATGCCGATCTGCTCCTGGCCGTGGATGCGCCGCACTTCGGCGTAGGTCAGGTACAGCTGCTGGCGCGCGCGGGTGACGCCGACATAGGCCAGGCGCCGCTCTTCTTCGAGCGAGCCGCCATCGACGGCGCGCTGGCTCGGGAACAGACCGTTCTCCATGCCAACCAGGAACACCACCGGGAATTCCAGACCCTTCGCCGAGTGCAGCGTCATCAGCTGCACGCAGTCCTCGCCGACGCCGGCCTGGCGCTCGCCGGCTTCGAGCATCGCGTGGGCCAGGAACGAGTTCAGCGGATCGAGGCCGTCGTCTTCCGGCGGCCGCTCGAAGCCGCGCGCGGCGCTGATCAGTTCGTCGAGATTGTCGAGGCGGGCTTCGGCCTGCTCGCCCTTTTCCTTCTTGTAGTGCTCGCGCAAGCCCGAGCGCTCGATCGCCATCGCCATCAATTCGGCCAGCGGCTTGCCGGCACCGTCACGGGCGAGGCCGTCGATCAGATCGAGGAACACTTTCAGGTTGTTGGTGCTGCGGCCGAGTGCGGCGCCAGCGCCTTGTGCCGCCTTCCATTGCGAGACGCCGGCATCGCGCGCCAATGCCCGCAGACGTTCGATGGTAGTCGCACCGATGCCGCGTGGCGGCGTGTTCACGGCGCGCTCGAAGCTGGCGTCGTCATCGCGGATCGCAACCAGACGCAGATAGGCCAGCGCGTCCTTCACTTCCTGGCGTTCGAAGAAGCGCAGGCCGCCATAGATGCGATACGGCAGGCGATTGCGGATCAGCGATTCTTCGAGCACGCGGCTCTGCGCATTCGAGCGATAGAGGATCGCGCAGTCTTTCAGCGCATAGGTTCCTTCGTGATGCGCCTTGATCCGGCCGACCACGAACTCGGCTTCGTCGAACTCGTTGAACGCGGCATAGAGCTGGATGGCATCGCCATCCTGGCCATCGGTCCACAGCACCTTGCCGAGACGCCCGGAATTCTTCTCGATCAGGCCATTCGCGGCTTTCAGGATGGTGCCGGTCGAGCGGTAATTCTGTTCGAGGCGGACCACTTCCAGGCCGGGGAAATCCTTGCTCAGCCGCGCCATGTTCTCGACCTTGGCGCCGCGCCAGCTGTAGATCGACTGATCGTCATCACCGACCGCGAACATCGTCCCGGTATTGCCGGCGAGCACTCTCAGCCAGGCGTACTGCAGCGTGTTCGTATCCTGGAACTCGTCGACCAGGATGTGCCGGAAGCGCTGCCGGTAGTGTTGCTGGATCTGCGGCACATCACGGCACAGCTCGTGGGCGCGGAGCAGCAGTTCGGCGAAATCGACCAAGCCGTTGGCGGCGCACTGCGCCTCATAGGCGCTGTAGATGCGCACCAGTTGCCGCTGCGCGAAATCACCTTGATCGACCATCGCATCGGGCCGCCGGCCTTCTTCCTTCTGGGCGTTGATCCAGCCGGTGATCTGCTTCGGCACCCACTGCTCTTCGGACAGATCGAGGCCGCGGATCACCCGTTTGACCAGGCGCTGCTGATCGTCGGCATCGAGAATCTGGAAATTCTGCGGCAGCCGCGCTTCCTTCCAGTGCAGGCGCAGCAGGCGGTGGGCGATGCCATGGAAGGTGCCCACCCACATCGTCCGCACCGGCACGGTGACCAGGCTTTCGATGCGGCCGCGCATCTCGGCCGCGGCCTTGTTGGTGAAGGTGACCGCGAGGATCGAATGCGGCGAAACGCCTTCGACGGCGATCAGCCAGCCAATGCGATGGGTCAGCACCCGGGTCTTGCCGGAGCCGGCGCCGGCCAGCACCAGACGGTGCTCGGGCGGCGCGGTCACCGCTTCGCGCTGGGCTGGGTTCAGGCCCGCGCAGAGCAGGGCGACATCAGGCGATTCAGCGTGCATCACGCGTCAATGACCGGCAGCGGCCAGCCGCTTGCGCAGGCGCAGATTGAGGATTTCCACGGCCACCGAGAAGCCCATCGCGAAATAGACGTAGGCCTTGGAGATATGGAGGTCCAGCCCTTCGGCGATCAGCACGCCACCGATCAGCACCAGGAAGGCCAGCGCCAGCATCTTCACCGTCGGGTTGTCATCGACGAAGCGCGACAGCGGGCCGGAGAAAAACATCATCGCGATCACCGCGCTGACGATCGCCGCGATCATCACCGGCAGATTGCTGGTCATGCCGATGGCGGTGATCACCGAATCGAGCGAGAACACGATGTCGAGAATCATGATCTGCACGATCACGCCGACGAAGCTGACGCCCACCGCGCCGGCAGTGCTGCCCGGTGCGTGCAGCGCGCCGCGCAGCATGTCGACGATCTCCTTGCCGGCCTTCCAGATCAGGAACAGGCCACCGCCGAACAGGATCAGATCGCGGCCCGAGAAGCCCATGCCGAATACGGTGAACAGATCGGCCGTCAGCTTGGCGATCCAGTTCAGGGACACCAGCAGCGCGATCCGGGTGAGCATCGCGCCGGCCAGGCCGATGGTCCGCGCCTTCGCCTGCTGATGCAGCGGCAGCTTCGCCGCCATGATCGACAGAAAGATGATGTTGTCGATGCCCAGCACGATTTCCAGCGCAGCCAGCGTCAGGAAAGCGATGATCAGTTCGGGGTCAAGCAGATTCACGGGCGCTGGGCAAGGGCGAGGCAGGAGCTTCCGATTATGAGGGAAAGCTGTCAGGCCGGCCCTTCGTGATGCGCCGCCGCGGCACGCAGCAAGCCGCCGCCGCACTGTCATCGAACCGTCACCGCTTCGTCATTCGGGGTTTACCGCTGGCTCTTATGGTGTGCGCGTACCTACCGGAAAACCGGGAGCAGCGACGATGAAGATTGCCTACGGCGTGATGGGTTACGGGCGCGGCCATGCAATGCGCTCGATGGCGGTGCTGCCAAGCCTGATGGCCCGGCACGAGGTCACCGTGTTCGCCGGTGGCGATGCCTATGACGTGCTGGCGCCGCTGTTTCCGACCGTGCGCATCCCGATCATCGGCTACGTCTATCAAGCCAACGGCAGCCATTCGGTGCCGAAGACGATCAGCCGCAACCTCGCACCGATGGCCGATCTGTTCTTCGGTGGCCATGGTTCGGAAGTGGTCGAGCGCGAGATCAAGGCGCGCGGCATCGAACTGGTGATTTCCGATTCCGAAGCCTGGACCCATCGCGCCGCGAAGAAACTGAAACTGCCGCGGATCAGCTTCGACCACGTCGGCATCATCGCGTACTGCAAGCCGCACTTCCCGCCGGATCTCTGGCTGATGGGCATGCGCGATGGCTTTGGCTATCGCCGCCTGATGGGCATTCCGGAACGCATCCTGATTGCCAGCTTCTATCCGGCCGAAGGCGCCTATCCGGGCGTGAAAGTCATCGGCCCGATGCTCCGCGACGAAGTGCTGCGCACCAAGCCCAGCGATGGCGATTTCCTGCTCGCCTACTTCAACAAGGGCGAGCATCAGTACCGGCCTAACATCGACCACGCGCTGCGCCAACTGGACTGCCCGGTGGTGGTCTACGGCACGCCGTATCGCGGCAAGGTCGAGAACCTCGACTTCCGCGCGCCGAGCAACGAATGGTTCGTCCATGACCTGGCCGCCTGCCGCGCAGTGATGTCGACCGCCGGCAACCAGACCATCGGCGAGGCGATCCACTTCGGCAAGCCGATCCTCGCGCTGCCGGAAGAAGCCTTCGAGCAGCGCCTGAACGCCTGGATGATCGAACGCATGGGTGTGGGCATGCGCGGCGATCGCCTGAACCTGACGCCGAGCGACGTCGATCGCTTCATGGGCAACCACGCGTTCTACAAATCGAACATGAGCGCCCACGCCGGCGACGGCCGTGCAGAAGCGATCGCCACCCTGCTGCAGTACATCGACGAGCTGGCCGTGGTCACCAAGGCCGGCAGCAAGACCCGGCGCAAGCGCGGGGCGGCGATCTCCGCTGCCTAGCTGAAGCTCGCTGCAGACAAGGTGTCCAGCGCGAATTTGCTGCGCTTTGTCGCAGGGCTGGACCCAGCCGCCACCGCGCGGCGAGTCCGCGCGTTAAAGTCGCTCCACAACAAGAAATTGATCTGGAGCGGCATCGATGGCAACCCGACTCAAACCGCTCGACGCGTCCTGGCTGTATGTCGAGTCGCGCAACACGCCGATGCATGTCGCCGGCCTGAACATCTTTTCGCTGCCGGCCGATGCGCCCGCGGATTTCCTGGCCAAGCTGGTCGTCCAGCTGAAGGACGCCAAGGACTTTGCGCCGCCGTGGAACCTGCGCTTGAAGAAGTCCCTGCTGCGTGGTGTGTTGCCGGCCTGGGAAATCGATAACGGTCTGGACCTCGATTACCACGTGCGTCATTCGGCGCTGCCGCATCCCGGCGGCGAGCGCGAACTCGGCGTGCTGGTCTCGCGTCTGCACAGCCACGAGCTGGACCTGAACCGGCCGCTCTGGGAATGCCACGTCATCGAAGGCCTGGAAAACAACCGCTTCGCGCTGTACACCAAGATGCATCACGCGCTGATCGACGGCGTCGGCGGCATCCGCATGACCGCGCGGGCGTTCTCGGCCAGTGCCGCCGCCGGCAAGGTGGTGCCGCCGTGGACCATCGGTGCAGAGATTCGCAAGCGCAGGGCGCATGTCGAGGGAGAAGTGCTGCCGAGCACCTTCGAACGGCTGCGCGAGCAACTGCAGCAGCAGGCCGAACTGGTCCCGCAGGTGACCCGCGCGCTGACCAAGATCTGGCGCGGCAAGAAGCCGCACGATGCCCAGGCCACGCCGTTCAAGGCGCCGAAATCGGTGCTCAATGATCGAGTCGATGGCCAGCGCCGCTTCGCCACCCAGCAGTACGAACTGGCGCGTCTGCGAGCGATCGCCGAGAAGGGCGGCGTGACCCTGAACGATGTTGTGCTGGCGATCTGCGCCGGCGCGCTGCGGCGTTTTCTCAAGGAACTGAACGTGCTGCCACGGCGCAGCCTGACCGCCGGCCTGCCGGTGTCGCTAAGGCCCAAGGGCGACGAGCAGCTCGGCACCGCGATCAGCTTCATGCTCGCCGATCTCGGCACCTCGATCGCCGATCCGGTCAAGCGTCTGCAGTGGATCCACAGCTCCACGCTCGGCGCCAAGGAGCACCTGCAAAGCCTGCCGAAAAGCGGCCTGAACAACTACACGATGCTGTTCATGGCACCGTACATCATGGGCATGCTCACCGGCGCTGCCGGGCGCATCAAGCCGATGTTCAACCTGGCGATCTCCAACGTGCCGGGCCCGGACAAGACGCTGTACCTCGGCGGCGCCAAGCTCGAAGCCATGTACCCGGTCAGCGTGCTGCAGCACGGCCAGGCGCTGAACATCACCTGCCTGTCCTACGCCGGCAAGCTCAACTTCGGCTTCACCGGCGCCCGTGACGCGCTGCCGCACATGCAGCGGCTCGCGGTCTACACCGGCGAGGCGCTGGATGAGCTGGAAGCGGCGGTGAAGGCGCCGGCTGCAAGAGCGGCGTCGAGCGGCTGAGCCGTCTGTAGCGCAGCCTCAAAACAGATCCGCCGGATCGACATCCAGCGACCAGCGCAGCCGCGTTTTCTGGCCCAGCGCTTCGATCTCCGGCAGCCAGACGCCGAGCAGGCGATGCAGCGCCGAGCGGGACGGGCTCTTGAGCAGCAGCTGGCCGCGTTGATAGCCGGCGCGGCGCGCCATCGTCGCTGGGGCCGGGCCGAGGATTTCGACCTCGTCGGCGGCCGGCAACTGACCGCGTAGCGTGCGGAGGAAGTTCATCACTTCGCCCTCGGTTCGCGCCTCGACCCGGAGCAGTGCCAGGCTGGCGAACGGCGGCAGGCCGAATTGCCTGCGCTCGGCCATCAGGGTTGCGGCAAACGCCGGATAGCCGCGTTCGACCAGCAGCCGCAGCAGCGGATGCTCGGGCTGGTGGGTCTGCAGCAGCACTTCGCCCGGCGCATCGGCACGGCCGACTCGTCCGGCGACCTGGGTGACCATCTGGCCCATCCGTTCGATGGCGCGGAAATCGCTGCCGAACAGCGCCTGATCGACGTCGACCAGGCCGGCGAAGGCGAGACCGGCGAAGTCGTGACCCTTGGCCAGCACCTGGGTGCCGACCAGTAGTTTCACATCGCCGCGCTCGACATCGGCCAGCAGCCGCGCGATCGCAGCACCGCTGGACAGGCGATCGGAATCGAAGCGTTCGACCCGGTATTCGGGGAAGCGCATCCG
Source organism: uncultured Nevskia sp. (assembly GCF_903885465.1). Lineage (GTDB taxonomy): Bacteria > Pseudomonadota > Gammaproteobacteria > Nevskiales > Nevskiaceae > Nevskia. The sequence goes on along the minus strand of NZ_CAISIQ010000071.1, from coordinate 1,554 downwards.
CAGCGCATCCTCGATCCGCTCGGTGCCCTGGCCGACCGGCACCAGCTTGCCGCCGCAGTCGCTGCAGGCCGGCGGGATCGGTTCGACATGACCGCAGTGATGGCAGGCCAGGCGCTTGCGGGCGCGATGGACGACCAGCCGCGCATCGCAATTCGGGCAGGGTGTAACGGCACCGCAGTCGTGGCAGAGCAGCACCGGCGCGTAGCCGCGGCGGTTCAGGAACAGCAGCGCCTGATGGCCGGCTTCGAGTTGGCGCGACACCGCCTCGATCATCGTCGGGCTCAGGCCGTTGTCGAGCGGCGCGTGGCGCACGTCGAGCAGGTGGATACGCGGCGGCGCCTGGCTGCGAACGCGCTTCAGCAGTTGCAGATGCCGGTAACGGCCAGTGTTCGCGTTATGCAGCGATTCCAGCGATGGCGTCGCGCTGCCGAGCAGCACCGGCGCGCCGGCCCGGCGGGCGCGCAGCACGGCGACATCGCGGGCCTGGTAGCGCAGGCCGTCCTGCTGCTTGTAGGAGACGTCGTGCTCTTCGTCGACGATCACCAGCGCCAGACGCGCCATCGGCACGAACACCGCCGAGCGGGTGCCGACGACGATGCGCGCGCGGCCGTCCCGCGCGGCGAGCCAGTTGCGGGCGCGTTCGGTTTCGCTCAGGCCGGAATGGAAGCTGGCCACGCCATCGCCGAAGCGGGCCTTGAAGCGTGCCGCCAGCTGCGGTGTCAGACCGATTTCCGGCGCCAGCACCAGCACTTGGCCGCCGGCAGCGAGCGCGGTTTCGGTCAGCCGCAGATACAGCTCGGTCTTGCCGCTACCGGTCACGCCTTCGAGCAGGCTGACTGCGAAACCGGTGCTCAAGCCGGCATCGAGCGTGGTCAGTGCGGCGGCCTGTTCCTCGGTCAGCGGCAGGTGGGCTTCCAGCGGCGTGACCCGGTCCAGCGCACAGCGTTCGACCCAGCCGCTGTCCAGCGCCTTCTTCAGCGCCGCAGCGGCATTCGGCAACGCGGTGCGAACCCGCGCGCTGCTGCCCGGCGCCGCTGCCAGCAGATCGAGCAGCGCTTTCATCGTCGTCGAGCGAGCCGGCAAGCCGGCCATCGCTGCACGACCGGCTTCGGTCAGCTGCAAGCCATCCGGCGGCGGCAGGGTCACCAGTTCGCCGCGCCGCAGCGGGCCGGGCAGCGCGGCGGCGATCACTTCGCCAAGCGGATGCAGGTAGTAGTCGGCGACCCAGCGGCACAGCGCCAGCAGTTCGGGGCCGACCATCGGCCCGGTCAAGGCAACGTCGTCGAGCACGGCGGTGACCGGCCGCGGTTCAAACTCCGGGGTTTCCACGTCCCGGACTGCGTCGACCACCACGCCGATCAGCTCGCGCCGGCCGAACGGCACCCAGACGCGCACACCGGGCACCAGCGCCGCAAGCAGAGCGTCCGGCGCTTCGTAATCGAAGCGCTGCCGTAAGGGCACCGGCACGGCGACTGTGACGAGCTTCACGTGCGGCCTGTGGATAAGGATGTGTACATCATTGAAGCTCGCGCACAGCTTTTGTCGCGGCGCAAC
>NZ_CAISIQ010000070.1 GCF_903885465.1 uncultured Nevskia sp. | reverse complement strand
CGAAAAGATCATCGCCCGCGAGATTCCGGCCACGATCGTGTTTGAAGATGAGTTGTGCTTCGCGATCCGTGACATCAACCCGGTCGCGCCGACGCACATTCTGCTGATTCCGAAGAAGCCGATGCCGCGCCTCTGCGACGCCGTGCCGGAAGATCAGGCCCTGCTCGGCCATCTGATGCTGGTCGCAACCAAGATCGCCGAGGCCGAAGGCTATGGCGACGCCTATCGCCTGGTGGTCAATAACGGCGCGGCCTCCGGGCAGAGCGTGTTCCATCTGCACCTGCACATCATCGCCGGCCGTCCGCTGAAGTGGCCGCCGGGCTGAATGGTTTTCGAGCAAGCTCGAAAAACCGATCCACCCAAGTCGCCACACACACCAACAAGCCAGCGCAAGCCTGCATCGACGCTGGGCAGAACATCCGGGCTGGAGGAGGCCCGCAGCCATGAACAGACACACTCTGCAGGGGGCGTGTCAGGCGCTCATCGCGTCCTCCATCCTGTTGGCGGCTGCCAGCCAGGCCGCCGCTGGGCCAGCCGCTGCCGGCCTTACCGACTGCCCCTCTTTCGACGTTCTGCGCAAGCAGGAAGCCGACAAGATCGCGGCCCGCCAGCTGAAGCCGCTGACGGCCGAGCCGACCCAGCCCGAGCTGCGCAAGGAGCTGCTGGCGATGATGGAGCGCGATCAGTCCGCGCGCTCCAAGGCCTCGGCCAGTGCCAAGGCGCATGGCGGTCAGCCGGAGCAGTCGCTGATCCTGGCGATCTTCCAGTCCGATCAGGACAACGTCAGCCGGATGGCCGAGATCGTCGAAGCCAAGCAGTTCCCGGATGCATCTCAGGTAGGCCGCGATGGCCTGCGCGCCGCCTGGCTGATCGCCGCCCATGCTGACCGCGATCCGCAACTGCAGGCCAAGCTGCTGGCCCTGCTCGAACCGCTGGCGAAGAAAGGCGACATCGTGCCGCAGGATTTCGCCTTGTTGTCCGATCGAGTCAAGGTCTCACAGGGCCTGCCGCAGCTCTATGGCAGCCAGTTCCGCGCCAGCGGCGGCATCAGCCATCCGCAGCCGATCGAAAAACCCGAAGGCCTGGAAGCGCGCCGTGCCGAACAGGGCCTGCTGACGATGCGCGACTACGGCTGCCTGCTGCAGCAGTTCCACGGCATCCCCGTCGACCTCACCCCGAACACCCAGGTGATCCGCTGAAGCCATGAGCACCCGCCGCGCCGACTATCCGCACTTCCTCGCCATCCCGACGCGCTGGAAGGACAACGACGTCTACGGCCACGTCAACAACATCGACTACTACTCGTTCTTCGACACGGTCATCAACCACTACCTGATCACCGTCGGCGAGCTGGACATCCATCGCGGCACGGTCATCGGCTTCGCCGCCGAATCGCACTGCCGCTACCTGAAATCGCTGGCCTATCCGGAAGTGGTCGATGCCGGTCTGCGAGTCGCCAAGCTCGGCAATTCCAGCGTCCGCTACGAGATCGCCCTGTTCCGCGCCAACGATGACGAGCCTGCCGCCGAAGGCTGGTTCGTGCATGTGTTCGTCGATCGCGAAACGCAGAAATCCAGTCCGATCCCGGACTCCATTCGCGCGGCCCTCGCCCGCATCCAGACTCCAGTTCCGTCCGAGACTCTCTGATGATCCAGACCCGCGCCGCCGTCCTCCGCGAAATGGGCCTGCCGGCCCCGTATGCGCAATCCAGGCCGCTGAGCATCGAAACGATCAGCCTCGCCCCGCCCGGCCCCGGCGAACTGCTGGTCAAGATGACTGCCACCGGCTTGTGCCATTCGGACCTCAGCGTGATCGACGGCAGCCGCCCGCGCGTGATGCCGATGGCGCTCGGCCATGAAGCCGCCGCCACCGTCGTCGAATGCGGAGCGGGCGTCACTGCCTACGCGCCGCGCGACAACGTGGTGTTCTCGTTCGTCCCCGCCTGCGGCCACTGCCAACCCTGCGCCACCGGCCGCGCCGCGCTCTGCGAACCGGGCGCCAGAGCCAATGTCGCCGGCACTCTGCTGAGCGGCGCACGAAGACTCCATTCCAACGGCGGCGATATCCATCATCACCTCGGCGTCAGCGGCTTCGCCGAATACGCCGTGGTCTCCGCTGCATCCGCTGTGAAGGTGCGCCCTGACCTGCCGCCGGAAATCGCCGCCCTGTTCGGCTGCGCGGTACTGACCGGCGTCGGCGCCGTGGTCAACACCGCAAGAGTCACACCCGGCTCCACCGTCGCCGTCTTCGGCCTCGGCGGCGTAGGCCTTGCTGCACTGCTGGGCGCACGCGCCGCCGGCGCCGGAACCATCGTCGCGATCGATCTGCAGTCCTCGAAACTGGAACTGGCGAAATCGTTGGGCGCGACGCATGTCGTCAACGCCGCAAGCTCCGCGGACGTCGTCGCCGAAGTTCGCGAGGCCACCCGCGGCGGTGCCGAATACTGCTTCGAGAGCGTCGGCAGCGAACGCGTGCTGCAGCAGGCTTACGCCGCGACCGCGCGCGGCGGCATGACAGTGACGATGGGCCTGCCGCATCCATCGAAACAGTTCACGATTTCCGCTGTCAGCCTCACGGTCGAAGAGCGAACGGTGAAAGGCTCGTACATGGGCTCCTGCGTACCGAGCCGGGATGTCCCGCGATTCGTGACGATGTACGACGCAGGCTTGTTGCCGGTGGATCGCCTGCTCACGCATCGCCTGAAGCTAGACGACATCAATGAAGGCTTTGATGTCCTGGCGAGAGGAGAGGCAGTCAGGCAGGTGATTCTGTTCTGACCGCGGGGCGAATCAGGCGCCCGGCTCCGGACCGGCCCCAGAAATGCTTGTGCATCGTGAATACGGAAAATCGGGCTACGGCGCATGAACTGGATCCTGCTGTCCCTGCTTGCCTACGTGGTGCTGCAACTGGCCGTGGTCTTCCTGCTGGCGCGCAAGCCGCAGACCGAGAGCGACTACCTGCTCGCCGGCCGCAGCCTCGGGCCCTGGCTTTCGGTGTTCACGGTCTTCGCCACCTGGTTCGGCGCCGAGACCTGCATCGGTGCCACGGCCGAGGCCTACTCGGGTGGACTAGGCGCCGTCGCGGCTGATCCCTTCGGCTACGCAATCGGCATCGTCGCGATGGGCCTGCTGTTCGCGGCAGCGCTGCGCCGGCGTGGCCTGCTGACCCTGGCCGATCTGTTCCGCAACCGCTGGGGCTCGGGCATCGAACGCCTGGCGGCCCTGGTGATGATTCCGTCCTCGTTGCTCTGGGCAGCCGCGCAGATGCGCGCCTTCGGCCAGGTGATCGCCTCGGTCAGCGATCTGAGCCTGATCACCGCGACCGGCCTCGCGGCCTTCGTGGTCATCGTCTACACGGCGGTGGGCGGCATGTGGGCCGACGCCTGGACCGATCTCGCACAGGGCCTGGTCATCATCTTCGGCCTGCTGCTCCTGCTGGCCGTATTCACCCTGGTTGGCGGCTTCGAGACGCTGCCGGAATCGGCCGCCGCCGCGGCAGCCCGCGCACCGATACGCGATCGGCCGCTGATCGAGATCCTCGCCGTGCCGATCTTCGGCACCATCGCCGCCCAGGAACTGAGCTCGCGGGTGCTGGCGATGCGCGACGCCAAGCTCGCCCGCTCGGCCACCGTCGCGGCCGGCTTCGTCTATCTCGCAGTCGGGCTGATCCCGGTAGTCGTCGGTCTCGGCGCGGCCGCAACCCTCGGCACTGGCATCGAGCCCGAACAGGTGCTGTCCCGCTATGCGCAGACGCAGTTGCCGGTCGCCCTGTACGTGGTGTTTCTCGGCGCGCTGGTGTCAGCAATCCTGTCGACCCTGTCCGGCGCGCTGCTGGTCGCCGGCTCGCTGGCGGCTCACAACCTGATCGCACCAATGGCCGGCGCGCGACTCACGGAACGCCTGAAGCTACGCCTGAACCGAGTCGCTGTCGTGGTGTTCGGCCTCGTCGCCTTTCTGATCTCGCTGGGCGGCGAAAGCATGTACTCGCTGGTCGAACAGGCGTCCGGGCTGGCCTCGGCCGGCGTGCTGGTGCTGATGGTCGTCGCGATCTTCGCGCCCGGCGTGGGCGGGATCGCGAGCGCGGCGATGGCGTTGGTCGCGAGTGTTGCGGTCTATGTGCTGGCGTCGGCGCAGGATTGGTCTATGCCTTATCTCGCGTCGTTGGCGGCGGCTGTGCTGGCCTATGGCGTGCTGGCGCCGTTTGGGCCGCGGGTGGTGGGCTCAACTCCGCCCCGGCAGAATTTGGTCGATCAGCCAGGGCGATGGGGCTGACGCATCCGTCCTGGAAGTTCATGCTTTCACCGATAGCGGACGGTGAAGGGCTCGTACATTGGCTCCTACGTACCGAGCCGGGATCTGCAGAGGTTCGTCGGGATGTATGACGCGGGCTTGTTGCCGGTGGATCGCTTGCTCACTCATCGCCTTGCGCTTGAAGACATCAATGAGGGGTTTGATATTTTGGCGGG
>NZ_CAISIQ010000069.1 GCF_903885465.1 uncultured Nevskia sp. | reverse complement strand
GGTGGTCGTCGATGAGGCGGCCCAGCTCGATGGTTTTTCGGCCTCGCAGATCACTTCGGCGGCTGAAGCGGCGAAGGCGCGCGGGCTGGATGGCAAATGGCTGATCTCCCTGCAGAACACCACCTTGCAGCCCGGCCTGCAGCAGTTGAAGAACCGCGCGCTGCGGGAAAAGCTCTATCGCGCTTCGGTCGGCCGTGCCGTGAGCGGGGCGACCGACAACCGTCCGGTGGTCGCCGATATCGTCAAGCTACGCGCCGAGCGGGCGCAGTTGCTCGGCTATCCGAACCACGCCGCCTGGGTGCTTGAAGACGAGACCGCCGGCAGCACCGCGGCGGTCAACAAGATGCTCGCCGAGCTGACGCCGCCGGCAGTCGCCAATGCCAAGCGCGAAGCGGCCGACATCCAGGCGCTGATCGACACGCAGGCGAAAGCGGCTGGCCGCAAGACCTTCAAGCTTGAAGCCTGGGACTGGCCGTATTACGCAGAGCAGGTGCGCGCCCAGCGCTATGCCTTCGACGACGATGCCGTGCGGCCGTATTTCGAGATCGGCAACGTGCTTGAGAAAGGCGTGTTCTTCGCTGCCGAAAAGCTCTACGGCCTGCATTTCAAGCCGCGTACCGATCTGCCGCTGTATCACCCGGATACCAAGGTCTACGAGGTCACCGACCGCAACGGCGCGCTGCTCGGCCTGTTCATCGCTGACTACTACGCCCGTGATTCGAAGCAGGGCGGGGCCTGGATGAATAGCTATGTGACCCAATCGCAGCTGTTCGGGCTGAAGCCGGTGGTCGGCAATCATCTGAACGTGCCGAAACCCTCCGAAGGCCAGCCGACCCTGCTGAGCTTCGATGAAGTGACGACCATGTTCCACGAGTTCGGTCACGCGCTGCATGGCCTGTTTGCCAGCGCGCAGTACCCGTCGCTGTCCGGCACCTCGGTGCCGCGCGATTTCGTCGAGTACCCGTCGCAGTTCAACGAGATGTGGGCCAGTGATCCGGCGGTACTAGCGAACTACGCGCGCCACTGGCAGACCGGCGCGCCGCTCGACCCGGCGCTGGTCGACAAGCTGCTCGCCGCCGGCCGTTTCAACCAGGGTTATGAAACCACCGAGTACCTGGCTTCAGCAGTGCTCGATCAGCATTGGCACCAGCTCGCAGCCGATGCCACGCCCGATGCGAATGGCGTCGTCGCCTTCGAGCAGGCGGCGCTGAAGGAAGCGGGTCTGGCGCTGGGTCCAGTGCCGCCGCGCTATCGCTCGCCGTACTTTGCGCATGTCTTCAGCGGCGGTTATGCAGCCGGTTACTACGCCTACATCTGGAGCGATGTGCTGGCCCGTGACAGCGAAAGCTGGATGAAGACGCATGGTGGGCTGGATCGCGCCAACGGCGATTTCTTCCGCGCCAAGGTCCTGAGCCGCGGCCGCAGCACCGACGTGCTGAGCTTGTTCCGCGCGTTCTATGGCGCCGAACCTGATCCGGTACCGCTGCTCGAAAGCCGCGGTCTGGTGCCGCCACGCAAGGCCAAGCCGAAAGCTGCGCCAGTCACGCCTTGATTCACCGGAATTCGTATAACTAGAAGCTGGAGGAGACGACATGCGAAAGTTTTTGCCACGCAGGCTGCTGTCACTGTTGGCGCTGGGGCTGTCGCTGCTCGCGGTGCAGGCCATGCCGGTTGCTGCGGCCGACAAGCTGACTCCGCAAGCTGCCGAAGTGCTGGTCAGGGAATCCGGGCTGGCCGATCAACTGCCGTCGATCGCGCCATCGGTTGCCGCTGGCCTGACCCTGAATCCGGGCTTCGCCAGCAATCTCAGCGAGGACCAGCTGCAGATCGCGCTGAAAGCCTTCGCGAACGCTTACGCGCCACTGCGGCTGTCAGCCGACATCTCGACTGAACTGGCCGGCCAGCTGAAGCCTGCCGCTGCACAGGAATCATTGACCTGGTTCCAGTCCGAGCTTGGCCGCAAGATCACCGCGCTCGAAGACACGGCTTCGAAATCGGCATCGGATTCAACGGCGATGGAGCAGGCGCAGGAGCTGTATCAGCGTCTGTCGCCGCGCCGGGCCGAGCGCTACGAGCGTCTGGCCAAGGCTTCGGACGTCGCCGAATCCTCCGCCCAGTTGCTGATCGATACCTCGACCGGCACCGCTTACGGTGTGGCTTCGACGGCCGGTGCCGAGAGCCCGCCGAGCCTCGACGAGATTCGCACAGAGTACGGGCGCAACCGCGCCGAGATGACCGAAGCGCTGCGCATCCAGTTCGTCGTGCTGTTCGCCAGCGCCTATCAGTCGCTGCCGGAAACCGAGCTTGATCAGTACATCGCGTTCGTCGAATCACCATCCGGCCAGGCCTTCCACAAGGCGATGGCGGTGGCGATCGATCGCGCGATGGTCAAGGCGACCAAGGAAGCCGGCAAGCAGATCGGCGAGGCGGTGCGGGTGAAGAAAGCGCAGACGCCGGCATGATCAATCCGTCTCATGTCGTATCGGCCGATGGCACGCGCATCGGCTGGGTGCAGCGCGGGCAGGGACCCATGCTGGTTCTGGTTCACGGCGCGACCGCCGATCACACGCGCTGGGCGGGTGTCGAAGCGCAACTGGCGACGCGTTTCACGCTGCGGATGATCGATCGTCGAGGTCGTGGTCTGAGCCGCGACGAAAACTCAGGCCCGTATCGCATCGCGGCCGAAGCGGACGATGTTCGCGCCGTGGTCGCGGCGGCAGCGGAAGCACAGGCAGCGCCGGTGTTTCTGCTCGGCCATTCCTACGGTGGGCTTTGCGTGCTTGATGCGGCACGCGACAATGCCGATGTCGCCAGGCTGATGGTCTACGAGCCGGCGTTCGCGACGCCGGGTCTCGATGTCATCGGTCCGGAGGCACTGACGGAACTGAGTGCCTTGATCGCTGCCGGGCAGCGCGATACTGCGCTCGAGCAGTTCTTCGTCCGAGTCATCGGTGTGCCGGTAGAGCAGGTAGCGATGATGAAAACGCTGCCGATCTGGCAGCAGCGGCTCGATGCCGTGCATACGCTGGCCCGGGAAGGTGCGGCCGCCAACGCCTGGCAGCC
>NZ_CAISIQ010000068.1 GCF_903885465.1 uncultured Nevskia sp. | reverse complement strand
TGCCGCTGGCCGATATCGACAAGGCCAAGTTGGTCCCGAATTTTGACAAGGAGAAGACAGGTTCATGAACAAGAACGTATTGCTCATGGTGGATGTCGTCTCCAATGAAAAAGGCGTCGAGAAAGAGATCATCTTTCAGGCGCTTGAAGCGGCTCTGGCTTCCGCGAGCAAGGAACATTACGGCTCGGAATGGGATATCCGCGTCACCATCGACCGCGACACCGGCGATTACGAGACCTGGCGCCGCTGGACGATCGTCGATGACGAAGACGCGAATTTCGAGACACCGCTGCGGCAGATCCTGCTGGCGCGTGCGCAGGAAACCCAGCCCGATGCGATTCCCGGTGACGTGCGCGAAGAACCGCTGCCGTCGATCGAATTCGGTCGCATCGGCGCGCAGAAGGCCAAGCAGGTCATCTTCCAGCGCGTGCGTGATGCCGAACGCGCGCGCATCGTCGATGCCTATGCCGATCGGGTAGGTGAGTTGATGACTGGTCTCGTCAAGCGCATCGAGCGCGGCGCGATCATCGTCGACCTGGGCGGCACCACCGAAGCGATCATTCCGCGCGATCAGGTGATTCCGCGCGAGCCGGTTCGTCCTGGCGATCGCATTCGCGGCTATCTCTACGAAGTGAGCCCGCAGATGCGTGGCCCGCAGCTGTTCCTGAGCCGTACCGCGCCGAAGTTCCTGATCGAGCTGTTCAAGCTCGAAGTGCCGGAAATTGCCCAGGGATTGATCGAGATCAAGGGCGCTGCCCGCGACTCGGGCCTGCGCGCCAAGATTGCCGTTCAGGCCAAGGACAAGCGTATCGACCCGGTCGGCGCCTGCGTCGGCATGCGTGGTTCGCGCGTGCAGAGCGTGTCGAACGAACTGGCTGGTGAGCGCATCGATATCGTGCCCTGGGACGACAACATCGCTCAGTTCGTCATCAATGCGATGGCGCCGGCAGAAGTGGAATCGATCATCGTCGATGAAGATTCCCACGCGATGTCGATCGCCGTGGCTGAAGACAAGCTGGCGCAGGCGATCGGTCGCGGCGGACAGAACGTCCGTCTCGCTTCCGAACTGACTGGCTGGACCTTGAACGTGATGACGGCTGCAGAAGCCGAGTCGAAGAAGGAACAGGAAAATCAGACCGTCCAGGCTCTCTTCATGGAAGCCTTGGAAGTCGATGCCGAAGTTGCCTTGATCCTCGTGCAGGAAGGTTTCGCATCGCTCGAAGAAATTGCTTACGTGCCGGATGAAGAATTGCTCGACATCGAAGAGTTCGACGAACAGATCGTCGAAGAGCTTCGTAACCGCGCCAAGGACGTGCTGCTGACCCGAGCACTGGCCAAGGCCGAACAAGCCGCTTCGGTGCAGCCCGCAGAAGATTTGCTCGCCGTGCCGGGAGTCGATGAGGAACTTGCGTATCGCCTGGCGGCTGCCGGTGTGGTGACGCGGGACGATCTCGCCGATCTCGCGACCGACGAGCTGACAGAAAAAGTGCCGATGGACGAAGACGTCGCGGCCCGGTTGATCATGACCGCCCGTGGCCTTGAGTCACAGAAGGCCTGACCCCCTCCGGAGCGCGCCGATGAGCAGCCTTACCGTGTTGGACCTCGCCGCCGAGCTGCGCAAGCCGGTTCCTGAAATGTTGACTCAACTCAGGGACGCCGGTGTGGCGGTGGCAAGTGCAGATTCTCCGATCAGCCCCGCCGACAAGGTGGCGTTGTTGCAGCATCTGCACAAGATTTCCCGTACTGCGACCACCTTGGGGACGTCCTCGTCTCCGGGTGCGGACAGCCGTATTTCGATCAAGCGCAAGGAAACCACCGAGCTGAAGCTTGGCGGTGGCCGTGGCGCGCCGACCAAGACGGTCAGCATCGAAGTGCGCAAGCGTCGCACCTACCTCAAGAGTGACGAGGTTGAGACGGCGGAACCTGTTGCAGCACCAGTCGCAGCCGTTGTTGCGCAGCCGGTTCCAGCATCGCCGATTGCGACGCCCGCTGAGACCGCGCCGGTAGCTGCAGCGGTCGAAGCGATCGATGCTCCGCAGCCGGTCGTGGAAGAGGCGACGGCTGACGAAGCAGCCCTTGCAAAGTCTGCTGCCGATGAAGCGGCGCGTCTTGCTGCCGAGGCAGAGGCCGCGCGTGTGCTGGCAGTGAACGAAGAGGCCGAGCGGGTCAAGGCAGCGGAAGCCGAGCGCATGCGCACGGATCCGATCTATCGCGCCCGGATGGATGCTGAGTCCTCGCGTCGCCGTGCGGCCGAAAATCTGCGCCGTGCCACCGAAGTCAAGATCATTCCGACGCCGGCTCCGCCACCACCTGCAGCCGCTGCCGCGAAGAAGCCGGATCGCGACAAGGATCGCGCCGGTGGTGATCGCGGTCGCAACGAATTGCATCTAGCGGCCGGCAAGGGCGGCAAGCGCGACAAGAAGACCAAGCGCAAGCCAAGCGGACAGATTCATGTCGATAACGCCCATACCTTCGAGCGCCCGACGGCGCCGGTGGTACGTGAAGTCGAAGTGCCGGAAGCGATCACCGTTGCCGAATTGGCCAACCGCATGGCCATCAAGGCCACGGAACTGATCAAGGTGATGATGAAGAATGGCCTGATGGCGACGATCAATCAGATCATCGATCAGGACACCGCGGCGCTGATGGTCGAGGAAATGGGTCACAAGATCCGCCTCGTCAAGGACAGCGATCATGAAGATGGCCTGATGACGGCTGCGACCGGCGAAGTGCAGGAATCGACTGCGCTGCCGCGTCCGCCCGTGGTCACCATCATGGGCCACGTCGATCACGGCAAGACGTCCTTGCTCGACTACATCCGCAAGACGCGTGTGGCTGCTGGCGAAGCTGGCGGCATCACGCAGCACATCGGCGCCTACCACGTGCAGACGAAGAAGGGTGTCATCACCTTCCTCGACACGCCGGGCCACGCCGCATTCACTCGCATGCGTGCCCGCGGCGCACAGCTGACCGACATCGTCATCCTGATCGTGGCTGGCGACGACGGCGTGATGCCGCAGACCAAGGAAGCGATCCAGCACGCGAAAGCGGCTGGTGCGCCGGTCATCGTCGCGATCACCAAGATCGACAAGCCGGACGCCGACATTGCTCGCGTCAAGACTGATTTGCTGAAAGAAGAACTGGTTGCCGAAGATTTCGGCGGCGAAGTTCAGGTGGTCGGCGTGTCGTCGGTTACCGGTGCCGGTATCGACGAACTGCTCGACGCGATCCTGTTGCAAGCCGAAGTGCTGGAACTGAAGGCGCCGGTCGACACCATGGCGCGCGGCACGATCGTCGAAGCGTCGATCGAGAAGGGACGTGGCCCGGTTGCTACCGTGCTGGTTCGTTCAGGCACGCTGCGTCAGGGTGACGTGATCATTTCCGGCTCGCATTACGGCCGCGTTCGCGCCATGTTCAATGAGGCCGGCGCGCTGGTGAAGGAAGTCGGTCCGTCGATTCCGGTCTCCGTGCTCGGCTTGTCCGGCCCGCCGGATTCCGGTGATGACATCGTCGTCGTGGCTGATGAACGCAAGGCCCGCGAACTGACGATCCTGCGTGAGTCGAAGCAGCGCGAAGCGAAGCTGGCCTCGAACCAGGCCGTGCGCATGGATCAGGTCTTCGCTCGCATGGGCGATGGTTCAGCCGAGCAGAAGTCGCTGAACCTGATGATCAAGGCCGACGTGCAGGGTTCTGCCGAAGCGCTGTCCGAGTCGCTCAAGAAACTGCCGAGCGCCGAGGTCAAGGTCACGGTGGTATCGAGTTCGATCGGCGGCATCAGCGAATCCGATGTCGATCTGGCGCTGGCGTCACGCGCCATCATCATCGGCTTCAATGTCCGTGCCGATAGTGTTGCCCGTCGTCGTATCCAGGACACCGGTCTCGACGTTCGCTACTACTCGATCATCTACGACGTGCTGGATGACGTCTCCGATGCCATCGGCGGTTTGCTGGGCACCGAAACGCGCGAGCAGATCGTCGGCACCGCTCAGGTTCGCGACGTGTTCCGTTCGTCGAAGTTCGGCGCCATTGCCGGTTGCTTGGTCATGGACGGCGAAGTCCGCCGCGGCCTGCCGATTCGCGTACTGCGCAACAACGTCGTCATCTATGAAGGCGAACTGGAATCCTTGCGTCGTCACAAGGACGATGTCGCCAAGGTCATCGTCGGCACGGAGTGCGGTATCGGCGTGAAGAACTACAACGACGTCAAGGCGGGCGATCAGATCGAGTGCTTCGACCGCGTTCAGGTCAAGCGCACCGTGAAGGCCGAGGCTTAATCCCGAGTGCCGAGAGAGTATTCCCGCACGTTGCGGATCAATTCCCAGCTCCAGCGCGAGCTGTCGGAATTGATTCGTGACGAGTTGACCGATCCGCGTATCGGCAAATTGACGGTTACCGATGTGGTGGTGGCTGCCGATGTTCGCAACGCGAAGATATCGATCAGCCAGCTGGGCACCGACGACGAACTGAAGCAGGCGGTCAAGGCCCTCAATGGGGCTGCCGGCCGTTTGCGGCATTTGCTGGTCGATCGCATGCGCATCCGCCATGTACCGACTCTGCACTTCACCGCCGACATGGCCTTGCGTGAAGCGGATCGTGTCGGTGGCTTGATCCGGGAAGCCATCGCCAACGACCAGGCCAGCAGCGAAGCCGCTGATTCCAAGGCCGATCTCAAGGTGGCTGATGATGAGCCGCCGGCATCGTGAACGGGCGCTGATCGACGGCTTCTTGCTGCTCGACAAGCCGGCTGGTGTCAGCTCGAACAACGTGCTTCAGCAGGTCCGTCGGCTTTACGACGCCGAAAAGGCAGGGCATACCGGCAGTCTCGATCCGTTCGCGACTGGGCTGCTGCCGATCTGCTTCGGCCAGGCGACCAAGCTCGGCGGCTTCCTGCTCGAATCCGACAAACGCTATCAGGCGCAGGTACTGCTCGGCACCCAAACGTCCACCGGCGATCCGGAAGGCGAGGTGATCGCCACGTCCGACGCATCGCAGATCACGCGCAGTGACATAGAAGCAGTGCTTCCGCAGTTGCTTGGTGAGATCGAGCAGATTCCGCCGATGTACTCGGCGATCAAGCGGGGTGGGCGGCATCTTTACGAACTGGCTCGCGAAGGTGTCGAGATCGATCGTGAGCCGCGCCGCGTCACCATTCACGAGCTGAAACTGCTCGATGTCGAGCCAGGCGGCTTTTCGTTCGAGGTGCTCTGCTCGAAAGGCACTTACATCCGCACGCTGGCCGAGGATTGGGCGCACCTGCTAGGCCAGCGCGCCTATCTGACCGGTTTGCGCCGCCTCGAAACCGGGCCTTTCCGTAGGGTCAGCATGGTGACCATGCCGGATCTCCACGCCTGCAATTTCCAGATGGATCGTCTGAATGCATTGCTGCTGCCGCTCGCGGCTGCGCTGGGTGATAGACCGCGGCTCGATGTCGATGCCTTCGATGCCGCGAGACTGCGTCGTGGCCTTGAATGCGGGCCGTACCCCGCCGCGTTGCCTGGGGACGTGATCGTCTACGGCCCCGAGGGGCTGGCAAGCAGTATCGCCAAGGTTGATCGGAATCGACGAGTCTCGTCGAAACGCTGGATCGGCCCGGAGCCGTCCGAGGAAATCCTGGCGTCGACCTTCGCCCCGCGCCGCACCTGACAGTCGCGGTTGTGACCCGTGGTCACGGCCGTTACAATAGCTGGTTTACAGAACCGTAAAATCATTTTTGGAGTTTGATGATGTCCCTTTCCGTTGAGCAGAAATCCGCCGTTGTTTCCAAGTTTGCCCGTGCCAAGGGTGATACCGGTTCGCCTGAAGTGCAGGTTGCCTTGATCACCGAGCGGCTGAAGTCGCTGCAGGGACATTTCGAAGCGAACAAGAAGGATCACCATTCCCGCCGCGGTCTGACCATGATGGTCAACCAGCGCCGTACGCTTCTCGACTATCTGAAGCGTGAAGATGAAGGCCGTTACTCCAAGCTGATCGCCGAACTCGGTCTGCGCCGCTAAAAAGCGCTGCGGTTCTCGCTGTTCCTTCTCCGAGTTCGACAGAGTCCAACATGGTCTATCCCGTAGCGCCCATCAAGAAATCATTCCAGTACGGTGCCCACACCGTCACCCTCGAAACCGGTGCCATCGCCCGTCAGGCGACTGCAGCGGTCATCGTCACCGTCGACCAGACCGTGGTCATGGTCACCGTGGTGGCGAAGAAGGATGCCAAGGAAGGTCAGGACTTCTTCCCGCTGACCGTCGATTACATGGAGCGCACCTACGCGGGTGGCCGTATCCCGGGTGGTTTCTTCAAGCGTGAAGGCCGTCCGACCGAGAAGGAAACGCTGACTTCGCGTCTGATCGATCGTCCGATGCGCCCGCTGTTCCCGGAAGGCTATTACAACGAGATTCAGGTCGTTGCGATGGTGATGTCGTCGAATCCGCAGATCGACGGCGACATCCCGGCACTGATCGGTGCGTCTTGCGCGATGTCGCTGGCCGGCGTCCCGTTCCAGGGCCCGATCGGTGCGGCAAGAGTCGGTTACATCGACGGCGCCTACGTGTTGAACCCGACGCACAAGCAGCTCGAAGAGTCGAAGCTTGATCTCGTTGTCGCCGGCACCGCTGACGCCGTGCTGATGGTTGAATCCGAAGCGCAGCAGCTGTCCGAAGAAGTGATGCTCGGTGCCGTGTTGTTCGGCCACGAGCAGATGCAGGCCGCCATCAACGCGATCAACGAACTGGTTGCCGAAGCCGGCAAGCCGAAGTGGGACTGGAAGCCGGCGGCCGTCAACGCCGATCTGACCGGCGCGCTCGCCGCGTACACCGCTGACGTCACCACCGCCTACGCGATCACCGACAAGAAGGCCCGTCAGGACGCCGTTCGCGCCGTCCGTGATTCGGCTGTTGCCGCGCTCGCTTCAGGTGATGCGCCGAAGTTCGAAGCCGCCAAGGTCAAGGGAGCGTTCGGCGATCTGGAATACGCCGTGGTTCGTGATCGCATCCTGTCGGGCGCGCCGCGCATCGACGGCCGCGACAACGCGACCGTGCGCCGTCTCGACATGGGCGTCGGCATCCTGCCGCGCACCCATGGCTCGGCTGTGTTCACCCGTGGTGAAACCCAGGTCATCGGCGTGGTCACGCTCGGTACCGGCAAGGACTCGCAGCTGATCGAGAACCTGCAGGGCGAGTCGCGCGACCAGTTCATGCTGCACTACAACTTTCCTCCGTACTGCGTCGGCGAAACTGGCCGTCTGAACGCGCCGAAGCGCCGCGAGATCGGCCACGGTCGCTTGGCCAAGCGCGGCGTTGCCGCCGTGATGCCGGATCTGGTCAAGGATTTCCCGTACGTCGTGCGCGTCGTCGCGGAAGTCACGGAGTCGAACGGTTCGAGCTCGATGGCCTCGACCTGCGCTGCCAGCCTCGCGCTGATGGACGCCGGTGTGCCGATCAAGGCCGCCGTTGCCGGTGTGGCGATGGGTCTGATCAAGGAAGGCGACCGCTGGGCCGTGCTGACCGACATCCTCGGCGACGAGGATCATCTCGGCGACATGG
>NZ_CAISIQ010000067.1 GCF_903885465.1 uncultured Nevskia sp. | reverse complement strand
CGACGCCTCTGGACGCTGGCAGGCCTGGCTCGATGCCGCCGCCACGTCCGACTCCCTCAATCCCACCGCGTCGTCGGGGAAATGAACATGCGTTTCAACCAGAAGCTGATCCTGCTGTCTTTCGTTGTCATCACCGCGCAAGCCGTCACCGGCTGTGGCGCCAAGACGCCGCCACCCGCTGAAGCCCCAGCGACACCTGCCGAAGCGCCGGAAAGCGAGATCGTCACCCTCAAGCCGGAAGGCGCTGCCCTTGGCGGCATCAAGGTCGAAGCGCTGGTCGCCAAGACGATTCCGCGTCTGCTGCAGGCGCCCGGCGAAGTGAAGGCCAATGACTATCTCTCTGCCCAAGTGACGACGAGGGTGCCCGCGCAGGTCGTGCGTCGTCTGGCCAAGCTCGGCGATCTGGTCAAGGCGGGTCAGCCGCTGGTGACCCTGACAAGTGTCGAAGTCGCCGAAGCGCAGGGCGAAGCCCAGCTCAAGGCTCGCGACTGGGCGCGCGTGCAGGAACTCGGCGAGGAAGTGTCGGGGGGACGGCGCTACAGCGAAGCCCGTGTGGCCGCCGAACAGGCGCGCGCCAAGCTCGTTGCCTACGGCCTCAGTGCCGCCGATGCTGCCGGAAGGTCTGGATCTCCGCTCGGCCAGTTCACCTTGACCGCGCCGCGTGCCGGCACGGTGCTGAACGATGCCTTCGTCGAAGGCGAGCGCATCGAACCGGGGCGCGCGATATTCATCATTGCCGATGAGTCGGCGACCTGGGTCGAAGCCAATCTGTCGCCGGCCAATGCCAACAAGGTCGTCGAAGGCGGGCTGGCGCGGGTGCAGGTCGATGGCCAATGGCTGGATGGCCGCGTGGTCCAGAAGCATCACCTGATTGACGAGAGCACCCGGACCATTCCGGTACGCATCGAAGTGAAAGCCTCGGGCGATCACCTGCATACCGGCGAGTTCGTCGATTGCCGCATCGAGATCGGCAAGATCGAGAATGCGATTTCGGTACCGAACGACGCTTTGTACCAAGGCACCGACGGCGACTGGGCCGTGTTCGTGCAGGAAAGTGCTACGCAGTTCAGACGGGTCAAGGTCACGATCGTCGAGGATCTCGGCGAGAGCAAGCAGATCGACGGCGTTGCGTCCGGCGCGATGATCGCCATGCAAGGTGCGTTCTTCCTCAATTCCGAACTGTCGAAAGGCAGCCTCGGCGACGCTGATTGAGGCGCACGCCATGATCAATGCCATCGTCAATGCGGCCGTTCGCGGCCGCCTGTTCATCCTGCTGGCACTGGCCGGCGTGCTGTTCGCCTGCGCCCTGCTGATCCCCAAACTCAATCTCGATGCCTTTCCAGATGTCACCAACGTCCAGGTCGTGGTCAACACCCAGGCCCCGGGGCTTGCCGCCGAAGAAGTCGAGCAGCTGATTACCTACCCGGTGGAGTCGGTGATGTACGCGCTGCCAGATATTGCCGAAGTGCGCTCGGTATCGAAGGTTGGTCTGTCGGTGGTCACCGTCGTGTTCAAGGAAGGGACGGATCTGTACTTCGCCCGCCAGCTGGTTTTTGAGCGTCTGCAGGCGGCGCGCGAGCAGATTCCCGACGGCGTTGGCGTGCCCGAAATGGGTCCGAATACGTCAGGCCTCGGTCAGGTATTCCAGTACGCGCTGAGGGCCGAGGATCCCAAGCAATACGACATCATGGCGCTGCGCAGCCTCAACGATTGGGTGGTGAAGCTGCTACTGGCCCCAACGCCGGGCGTGACCCAGATCCTGTCGTTCGGTGGCGATGTCCGGCAGTACCAAGTGCAGGTCGATGCTGCGCGCCTGCTGGCGCAGAAGCTTTCGGTCGAGGAAGTGGCGAAATCGATCGAGGACAACAACCGCAATGCTGGCGGCTGGTATGTCGATCGAGGCGCCGAGCAACTGGTCCTGCGGGGTGTCGGCTGGGTGCGCAGCGGCGCGGAAGGCCTGCGCGATATCGCGAATATCCCGATCAAGAACGCCGATGGCGTGGCCGTGAAGGTCAGCGATGTGGCGCGCGTCGAATACGGCCCCGAAGTCCGCCAGGGTGCGGTCTCGATGTCGGTGCGCAACGCCGATGGCACTCCACGAGCGTTGGGCGAAGTGGTCACGGGCATCGTGCTGAAGCGGCTCGGTGCCAACACCAAGGCGACCATTGACGGCGTCAAGGCGCGCCTGCCGATCATCCAGAAGGCGCTGCCGAAGGGGGTGGAACTGGTGCCGTATTACGACCAGGCCGATCTGGTCAACAAGGCGGTCAGTACCGTGACGAAAGCGCTGCTCGAAGCCTTCGTGCTGATCGTCATCGTGCTGCTGCTGTTCCTGATGAACATCCGCGCAACACTCCTGGTGCTGCTGTCGATTCCGCTGTCACTGGGTCTGGCGCTGGCGGCCATGTCGTACTGGGGCGTGTCGGCCAACCTGATGTCGCTCGGAGGTCTGGCGATCGCCATCGGCATGATGGTCGACGGGTCGGTGGTGATGATGGAAAACATCTTCAAACATCTTTCCGAACCCGACGCGGAGCATGCCGCCCACACCAAGGCGGTGAATCCCGGCGACCCCGATCCCTACGACTCCGCCCACGATCGCCACGGCATGGCCGTGCGCATCATGTTCGCGGCGCGCGAAGTCGGCCGGCCGGTGTTCTTCGCGGTGCTGATCATCATCGTCGTGTTCACCCCGCTGTTCTCGCTGGAAGGCGTGGAAGGCAAGCTGTTCCAGCCGATGGCGATCTCGATCGTGCTGGCCATGCTCGCCTCGCTGGCGGTGGCGCTATTCGTGATCCCGGCCTTGTCGAGCTACTTCTTCCGAGGTGCGGTCCATCACCGCGACAACTTCGTGCTGCGCTTCCTGGAGCGAACCTATAGGAGCGTGTTGGGCTGGGCGCTGGGTCATCGCAAGACCATCGTCGGCTCGGCAGCCGCGTTGTTCGTCGGCGCACTGGCCCTGGTGCCGTTGCTCGGCACCGAATTCGTGCCGATTCTGGAGGAAGGCACGCTGGGCATGCGCATCACCCTGGCACCGTCGGTGAACATGCCGACCTCGGTGGCGCTGTCGCAGAAGATCGAAGCGAAGCTGATGGAGATTCCCGAGATCACCTACGTGCTGAACCGTATCGGCCGGCCGGAACTCGGCGGCGACCCGGAAGATGTCAACAATCTGGAGTGGTACATCGGTGTGAAGCCCGCCGACGAGTGGAAGTCGGCGAAGAATCGGCCCGAGATGGAAGCGCTGATCGGCGAAAAGCTCGAAGCCTTTCCAGGTCTGCTGGTGGCGTTTGGCCAGCCGATTGCCACCCGCGTCGACGAATTGCTGTCCGGCGTTCGTGCCCAGTTGGCGATCAAGCTGTTTGGGCCAGATCTCGCCGTACTTGCTGAGAAAGGGGCGGCTATCGAAGCGCTGACCCGCAACGTCCGCGGCACCAAGGATGTCGCGATCGAGCAGATCGAGGGACAGGCGCAACTGGTGGTCCGACCCGATCGCGACCGGCTGGCGCGCTATGGCATCCCGGTCGCCCAGGTCATGAGCCTGGTATCGGACGCCATCGGCGGCAAGACCGCCGGCCAGGTCATCAAGGGCAACGAGCGCTATGACATCTACGTTCGTCTGGCGGAGACCAACCGCGCGAACACGGAAGCGATCAAGGCGCTGGTGCTGCAAGGGGCCAACGGCAGCCAGGTCCGGTTGGGCGATGTCGCCGATCTCGAAATCGAAGCCGGTCCGCCGCAGATCCGCCGCGATGACGTGCAGCGGCGTGTCGTGATTCAGGCCAACGTCGAAGGCCGCGACATGGGCGGCGTGGTGAAGGAACTCGACGAGCGCATCGCCCGCGAAGTGAAGTTGCCACCGGGCTATTCGGTGGTGTTCGGCGGCCAATTCGAGAATCAGCAGCGCGCCCAGGCGAAGCTGGCGATCGTCGTGCCGCTGGCGCTGGGCCTGATCTTTCTGCTGCTGTTCTTCGCCTTCAGCTCGCTGGGTCAGGCGGCCTTGATCATGGTCAACGTGCCGCTGAGCCTGATCGGCGGCATCGTCGCGCTGTTCCTGTCCGGCCAATACCTGTCGGTACCGGGCTCGATCGGCTTCATCGCGCTGTTCGGTGTGGCGGTGCTGAATGGCGTGGTGATGGTGACGGCGATCAACCAGCGATTGCTGGAGTCCGGCGATTTCTCGCTGGCGGTATCCGAGGGTGCGTTTTCACGCCTGCGGCCGGTGCTGATGACGGCGTTCATCGCCGCACTCGGCCTGATCCCGATGCTGCTGGCCCAGGGCATCGGCTCGGAGATTCAGCGACCGCTGGCTACTGTCGTGGTCGGTGGTCTGTTCTCGTCAACCTTGCTGACCCTGGTCGTGCTGCCGGCGCTGTATCCGGTGTTCTCGAAGAAGCTGATCGAGCGAGACCAGAGCTGATGTGCAGTCGATCCAATACGGAGTGCCGAAGATGACCAAGCCCACTGCTGGTGATGCCTGCGGTAGCTGTAACGCTGCCGAGTCCAATCCAGTGCTTGAGCCGACGCCGGTTGCTGCCGATCGCGGCCGGCAGCAGTTCCGGATTTCGACGATGGATTGCGCCAGCGAGGAGTCAGAGATTCGCCATGCCGTCGATGGCATTGCCGGCATCGCCGCGATGAGCTTCCAGCTTGGTGCACGGACAATGGCCATCGAGGCGCCACCTGCTGTTGTCGAGCAGGCGCTGGCCGCCATTCGCAAGGCGGGCTTCGATCCCCAGCCACTTCCGGTTGCCGAGCCGGGGGAGGCAGGGGCGACTCCCAGCACCTCCGAGCCTCCTGCCATGTTCACCAGCCTTCACCGGATGGTGCTGGCACTGGTACTGGCGGTATTGGCAGAAGCCATCTCGTACTTTCTATCTGATGGCACGGCTACCACCGTCGCCGAGATGGTCCTCGCACTCGCAGCAATCTGGCTGGCCGGCTTCGACACCTACAAAAAGGGGCTTGCGTCGCTGCGTCGAGGTCGCCTCAACATCACAGCGCTGATGACCGTCGCCGTCACCGGCGCCTTCCTGATCGGGCAATGGCCGGAAGCGGCGATGGTGATGGCGCTGTATTCGATTGCCGAACTGATCGAGGCCCGCTCGCTGGATCGCGCGCGCAACGCGATCCAGAGTCTGATGGCACTGACGCCTGAAAGGGCCGAAGTGCGTCAACCTGACGGCAGCTGGGTATCGCTGCCGGCGACGGAGATTCCGCTCGACGCCATCGTGCGTATCCGTCCCGGAGCACGCTTGCCGCTGGACGGCACGGTGACGGCCGGCAACAGCGCCATCGACCAGTCGCCGGTGACTGGGGAAAGCATCCCGGTCGACAAGACCATCGGCGATCCAGTGTTCGCCGGCACCATCAATCAGTCGGCTGAGTTTGAATTCCGTGTCACTGCGGCAGCCAGCAACACCACGCTGGCGCGGATCATTCATGCGGTTGAAGCGGCACAAGGCTCGCGCGCACCGACCCAGCGCTTCGTCGATCGTTTCGCCGCGATCTACACGCCCGGCGTCTTCGTGCTGGCGCTGGCCGTGGCGCTGCTGTCGCCGTGGCTGGCGGGTTGGACCTGGATGGCGTCCCTGTACAAGGCGCTGGTGCTGCTGGTGATCGCCTGTCCCTGCGCGCTGGTGATCTCGACTCCCGTGACGGTGGTCAGCGCGCTGGCGGCAGCAGCCAGGCGCGGAATCCTGATCAAGGGCGGCACTTATATCGAGCAGGCCCGGAAGATCCGCGCCATTGCGCTCGACAAGACCGGCACGATCACCGAAGGCAAGCCCAAGCTGGTCGAGACCGCGATCCTCGATGGCTCCGACGGTGAAGCCTGGCGGTCTGTTGCAGGCAGCCTGTCGTCGCGATCCGATCACCCGGTATCCAAGGCGATCGCTGCCGGCCTGAATCGCACCACAACCGAGGTCACGGGATTCACGGCGATTGCCGGACGCGGCATCTCGGGCAAGGTGAATGGCAGCCAATACATGATGGGCAATCACCGGCTGATTGAGGAACTCGGGCTGTGCAGTCCGGCGCTGGAGGCCCAGCTCAAGGTTCAGGAAGAGGCCGGACGCACGGTGACGTTGCTGGCATCGAGCAGCGCTGTGCTGATGCTGTTCGCTGTCGCCGATACCATCAAGGAATCCTCGCGTGCCGCAATTGCCGATCTGAAGTCGCTCGGCGTCACGCCGGTGATGCTGACCGGTGACAACCCGGCCACCGCACGCACCGTCGCCGGGCAGGCCGGGATCGCCGATGCACGCGGCAATCTGCTGCCGGAGGACAAGCTGCAGGCCATTGTCGAAATGCGTGGCCAATACGGCCCGACGGCGATGACCGGCGACGGCATCAACGACGCACCGGCGCTGGCTCAAGCCGACATCGGTATCGCCATGGGCGGCATGGGCACCGATACGGCGATGGAAGCCGCCGACATCGTCATCATGAACGACGACCTGCGCAACATTGCCGTGGCCATCCGGCTGTCGCGGAAAACCCATGCCGTGCTCTGGCAGAACATCTCGCTCGCGCTCGGCATCAAGGCGGTGTTCCTTGTGCTGGCGGTATTCGGAAACGCCTCGATGTGGATGGCGGTGTTTGCCGATATGGGTGCCAGCCTTCTGGTGGTCGGTAACGGCTTGCGCTTGTTCCGATCCTCCGAGCAAGCCAAGCCATAAGGGGCCAAGGAGAATCGAAATGGTCGAAAAGCCCCTAGCCGCCGTGCATCTCCCTTGCTGGCGCTCATCGTGAAGAAGCCTCGGGATACTCGGTCTGACCCCAAACGCAAAGTGCTGCGCGCCGAGAAATCTGGCGCGGCTGAGGACAGGCTTTCCAGTCGCCAGATCAAGCTGATCGCCTCGATATCGGCGGCATTCGGATTGCTGGCGGCGGTCGTGGTCAATTGGGATCAGCTATTCCCGACCCCTCCCGAAAATCTAGTCGAGATGGCCTGGACCCATCGCTGCCGCTGCGTGAAAGGCTGGGCGAAATCGCTGCGCAACGATGGCTTCATAGTCCAGGATTTCGAGTTGAAGGATCTCGATGGCACTCGACGACGCTGGAACCTGCCGGCCGACTTTCGTGGTTGTCATCCGGCAAAGTACCTTGGCTACACCATCGACGGCCATGTCCCGCCAGCGTTGTTGCGTCGGCTCGCCGCTGAAAGGCCTGAAGGCGTCGGGCTGGAGCAAATCAACAATAAGGCTGATCACGAAGGCCAAGGCTCATCTACCGAAGTGACAAGATTCGAGTTGATCAGCCGTGACGGCAAGCACCGCGCATGGCCATGAACGGCAAACACTGCTCGTCCATTGCCCGTTTCGCAGGCTGAAGCGCCAGATCGCTTGCGGCGAGAGATTCTCAACGGACCCATTGGTATCGACAACATGAACGCTATCCAATCGCCCGATAGCACCGCAGCAACTGACGGCAGCACCGCCGACGGCGACTTGGGCGACATGCTCAACGAACTGCGCATCCTCCTGCCGAGTGCTCAGCTATTGACGGCGTTTCTAATCACGCTGCCGTTCAATTCCGGTTTCGCTGAAGTTATCCAATCCGAAAAGTGGGTGTTCATCGCCACGTTCCTGTGCTCGATGATCAGCTTGGTGATGTTCAGTGCGCCCGCCGTACAGCATCGCCTGCTGCGGCCGCTTTATGATCGCGCGAGATTCAAGCAATTCGCCAGTCATGAACTACTGGTCGGATCGATCGCCTTGGCGTTCGCTTTGATATTGGCTACCGAACTGGTGCTCGCCGAAGTGTTCGGACACCTGCTCGGAATCGCTCTGGCGGGGTCCGTCGGCGGATTGATTGGCTCGTTGTGGTGGGTGCTACCGCGGTTCCTGCGTGGGAAACGCTTGTTTTGATTCCGAATAAGCGAAGGTTCCCACCCGCTGCTTTGTATGCGCGGCAGAGCATCCCCAAGCCCAGTGGTAGCCCGGTGATATCATCGCCCCGATGCTGAACACGCTCCGAAAAGCCGCTCCGGTAGTCACGGGATTTATCTGTATGGCATTGCTCGTCATGTGGATCACGGGCGCACATGGCCATCGGCATATCGGTGGACTCACGCATCAGCACATGGCTTCAAGCCAGCACGAGTCTCACGGTGACGCTGGGCATTCTCACGAGACAGCCTTGTCCGACGGCGATCATCAGGAGCCCGATGTGTCGTCCGTGATTCATCACGACGGCCACGAGAACATCGACCTTCAAGGGCTCCAACCGCCATCGGGCACACAGTTGCCGGATACGACCCTGGCTGGTTTGCTGTTCTGCGTCTTTTTCGTTTTAGCGCCGCCCCGAAGACTTCGGATCGGCGCGATTGTCGATCCACCGATTGCAAGATCGGTCGCAAGGTCGCTGCGCCCGCCATTGCGCGGGCCGCCCCTTTACTCCGTCGTTTGATCCGACACGTCCGGCCTTCCAGGCCGGGCCTCGCCCCCTGCGCATCCAGCGCTGAAGGGCTGTCCGACGGAGATTCACCATGCTGTTGTCCCAGGCGCTCGGGCTATCGATCCCGAGGCTGACTCGGCTCCTTTCATTTCTGCACGTCGCGCCAGCGGCGCTGACTGGCTGCGCGCGTGGCTGTTCGTTTCTGGCCCGCTCAGAGCGCCCATTGCGTTTATTCACCTTCCCCATTCGAGTCAACCCATGAAACAAATCCCAATGGCTCAGGCCTTGTTGTCGACGGTGTTCTGCGCGCTGGCACTGAGTGCGGCAGCGGCCGATCGACCGGCCAGATTCGCTGTTGCCGACGCGCAGTTGCGTGCTCTCGGCATCCGGACCGAGTCACTGCAGGCCGGCGGTGAAACGGTGCGCGCAAGTTTCCCTGCCCAAGTGATGGTGCCGCCGAATGCCGAGCAGGTGATCAGCTCGCCGGTGTCTGGATTGATCACCCAGGTGCTCGTTCAGCAGAACGATTCGGTGAAGACCGGCGCACCCTTATTGCGGATCGCAAGCCCTGAATTGGGGCAATTGCAGCTCCAGCTTCTGCAGGCCCACTCGCGAGCCACTTTGGCGCGCCAGACGGCGCAACGCGAAAAGCAGTTGCTTGACGAGGGCATCATTCCCGAGCGGCGGGTGCAGGAAGCACAGGCGGCCTTGAGCGAGCACGAGGCTTCGCTGAAGCAGGCAAAAGCCGCCCTCCGTCTCAGTGGAATGCCGGTTGCGGTGATCAATCAGGTCATTGCGTCCGGTGATCCTCAGGACGGTCTGACCCTGGTTGCGGCCAGCGCTGGCGTAATCACGGAAATCGAGGCCAAGAACGGCCAGAGGGTCAACGGTGCGGATGCCCTGATACATATCGCGCGTACCGACAAGCTGTGGCTGGACATCCAGATCCCGGCGAGCAACGACGCTAATTGGCAACCCGGCACGGCGGTCAAGGTACAGGGTCGCGAGATCACGGGTCAGGTGCTGAGCAGCAGCGCGATGGTCGCGTCCGGCAGCCAGACCGTGGTGTTGCGCGCCGAGCTCGACGGCAAGCTCGGTGAGCTGCGCCCCGGTGAATTCGTGACCGTCAATCTGCCGGTGAAGGCCACGTCGGGAGGCTGGGATCTGCCGTTGGTGGCAGTGGCCCATGACGGTGCGCTTGCCGTGGTCTTCGTTCGTACTCTGGATGGTTTCGAAGCGCGGCCGGTCACGGTTTCCGCCAGTGCCGGACAGCGCGTGCGGGTGCAAGGTGCGCTCAAGGCAGGCGACGCAGTGGCCGTGAGCGGCGTGGTCGCCCTCAAGGGCGCCTGGCTCAACGAGGGAGGAGCCGAGTGATGCTCATTCGACTCGTGCAGTTCTGCCTGTCGCAACGACTGTTCGTACTGATCGCCACGCTGTTGCTCGGCGCCGCCGGCTGGGTGGCGTTCTCGGGCCTGCCGATCGATGCCTTCCCGGACGTGTCGAGCACCCAGGTCAAGATCATCATGAAGGCACCCGGCATGACGCCGGAAGAGGTCGAGAGCCGGATCGCGGTGCCGATCGAGGTTGAAATGCTCGGCATTCCGAACACCAAGATCCTGCGCTCGGTCACCAAATACGGCCTGGTCGACGTGACCATTGATTTCGTCGATGGCACCGACATCTACTGGGCGCGCCAGCAGGTCGCCGAACGTCTGGGCGGCTTGAGCGGAAGTCTGCCGGCGGGTATCAGCGGCGGCATGGCACCGGTAACCACGCCGCTCGGCGAGATGTACATGTTCACGGTGGAAGCCGAGGGCATGTCGCTGGCCGATCGCCGCAGCCTGCTCGACTGGGTGATTCGCCCGGCCTTGCGCACGGTGCCAGGTGTGGCCGATGTCAACGCCCTCGGTGGCGTTGTGCGCGCCTACGAGGTGGTGCCCGATCAGGTGCGGATGGCTGCAAGCGGTGTGACCGTAGCGCAACTGAAAGAAGCTATCGAGGCCAACAACCGCAATGACGGTGCTGGCCGTCTTGGCGAGGGCGACGAAGTGCTGTTGGTCCGCACCGAGGGCAATGTCACCAGCCTGGATGACTTGCGCGCGATCGTGGTGAAGACCGCGAATGGCTCGCCGGTGAGCGTCGGCAATCTCGCCGAAGTAAGAATCGGCACGACCACGCGCTATGGCGTAGTCACCCAGAGCGGCAAGGAAGAAGCGGTACAGGGGCTGGTGCTCGGACTCGCCGGTGCCAATGCCAAGCAGGTAGTCGAAGGGGTGAATAGGAAGCTGCTGGAATTGCAGCCAACCCTGCCGCCCGGCGTACACCTGGAAACCTTCTACAACCGCGCGTCGCTGGTCAGCAAAGCCGTCGGTGCGGTGTCGAAGGCGCTGCTCGAAGCAACGGTGCTGGTCGTAGTGCTGCTGGTGCTGTTCCTCGGCAATCTGCGCGCGGCATTGACCGTGGCGCTGGTGCTGCCACTGGCCGCGCTGATCACCTTCATCATGATGCGGGCCGTTGGCATGTCCGCGAACCTGATGAGTCTCGGCGGTCTCGCCATCGCTATCGGCATGCTTGTCGATGCGGCTGTCGTGGTGGTCGAGAATATCGTCCAGCGGCTGGCGCACGATCCGACGGCCGGCAAGCTGCCACGGCTGCATACGATCTACCGGGCGGTGCGCGAAGTGGCGACACCGGTCACCGCCGGCATCGTCATCATCATCACCGTGTTCCTGCCCTTGCTGACCCTGCAGGGCCTCGAAGGCAAGTATTTCGTGCCGGTGGCGCTGACCATCGTCTTCGCGCTGGCCGGCTCGCTGCTGCTGTCGCTGACCGCGATTCCGGTGTTGGCGTCCTTCCTGTTGCGCGAAGTCAGCCATGAAGAGCCCTGGCTGCCGCGCAAGCTGCTGGCGCTTTACGAACCAATCCTCGCCTGGGGCCTCAGACGGCAGGGCATCGTCGCGGGCGGAGCCATCGGCCTGCTAATCGCGGCCGGCGTGGTCTATACGCTGGTCGGCAAGACCTTTCTGCCGACGATGGATGAGGGTGATCTGATCGTCGGCATCGAAA
This sequence comes from uncultured Nevskia sp., assembly GCF_903885465.1. Classification (GTDB taxonomy): domain Bacteria; phylum Pseudomonadota; class Gammaproteobacteria; order Nevskiales; family Nevskiaceae; genus Nevskia. Next base: position 5,297 of record NZ_CAISIQ010000067.1, on the reverse strand, counting down.
AGCTGCCTTCCGTGAGCTTGGAACAGAGCGCAGCACTCGATCTGATGATTCATCGCTCGATCATGGCGGCCTTGCCGGAAGTCACCGGCATCGTCGCCCGGGCGGGCTCGGACGAGATCGGTCTGGACCCGATGGGTCTCAACCAGACCGACACCTATCTGCTGCTGAAACAGCCCAGCGAATGGCGCATGCGCAGCAAGGAAGCCTTGATGGATGAGGTGCGCAAGGTGCTCGATCCGATGCCCGGCATCAGCTATAGCTTCACCCAGCCGATCGAGATGCGCGTCTCGGAAATGATCATCGGCGTGCGCGGCGATCTGGCGATCAAGGTGTTCGGCCCGGATCTGGCGCAGCTCAACGCTTTCGCTGCGAAGATCGAAACTCTGGTCAAGACCGTCGCCGGCAGCCAGGACGTGTACACCGTTCAGAACGAGGGTGTGCAGTACCTGCGCGTCGCGGTGGACCGGCTGCACGCCGGCCGTCTGGGTCTGAGTGTCGAGGAGATTCAGGACGCACTGCGCTTGCAGATCGAAGGCCAGCCTGCGGGCATGGTCATCGAAGGCAATCGCCGCACGCCGATCGTGCTGCGCGGCGGTGCCGGAGTCAGGCTTTCGCCATCAGACTTCGGTGCCGTGCGGATTACCACCAGCGACGGCAGCACCGTGCCACTGAGCAGCGTTGCCACGCTGGAGCGCGCCGATGGCCCAGTGAAGATCGACCGCGAGATGGGTAGCCGCTACAGCGTGGTGATCGCCAATGTTGCCGGTCGCGATCTGGTCGGCTTCGTCGAGGAAGCCAAGGCACTGGTGGCCAAGGAAGTGCCTTTACCGACCGGTTACCGGATCACCTGGGGTGGCCAATTCGAGAACCAGCAGCGGGCGGCGGCACGGCTGACCATCGTTGTCCCGGTCGCGCTGGTAATGATCTTCATCCTACTGTTCGCGACGTTCCGCTCGGTGAAGCAGTCGCTTCTGATTCTGAGCAACATCCCGTTCGCGCTGGTCGGCGGCATCTTCGCCCTGTGGATCACCGGTGAGTACGTCTCCGTACCCGCCTCGGTGGGCTTCATCGCCTTGCTCGGCATCGCCGTGCTCAACGGCGTGATGCTGGTGAGCTACTTCAACCAGCTGCAAAGCGAAGGCATGAACCCGGTCGATGTCGTGGTGCAAGGCGCCAAACGCCGATTGCGACCGGTGCTGATGACCGCGTCGATCACCGCCTTCGGTCTGATCCCGCTGCTGTTCGCCACCGGCCCCGGATCGGAGATCCAGCGGCCGCTGGCGATCGTCGTCATCGGCGGCCTGATCACCGCCACGGCGCTGACCTTGATGGTGCTGCCGATCCTCTACCTGCGCTTTGCCTCCCCGAAGCCGGAGACCGTTCATGTCTGACCTATGCCTGACCCTGCTGTGCCCGCCGAGCATCGAAGAAAACCTGCTCGACTGGTTGTTGATGTCTCCTCACGTCACGGTTTTCACCAGCGATAAAACAGCGGCCCACGGCCTCGCGTTCGGCCGTCTGAACGCCAACGAGCAGGTGCTCGGTCGCGCCTCGGCGGTGCAGATCCAGCTGGTCTTCCCTGAGCAATACAGGACGCATCTCATCAATCACCTGAAGCAGCAGTTTGCCGGCACCGGAATTCGCTACTGGCTGATGCCGGTGCTCGAAACGGGAGCCATCGCATGAAGGCGCGCTATCTGCTGAACCCCTTCCTCGCTGCGATCCTGATGTCTGGAACGGCGCAGGCGGAGCCGCTGTTCCGGGCACCGGGCTTGCTGCCAACGGAAATTGCGCGTCCGCTGCTGGAGCACGATCCCTCGGTCAGCGCGGCGCGCGCCGGCCTCGATCGCGCGAACGCCGAGGCGCGGGGTCTTGAAGTCTCTCCCTACGAATGGACTGCCCAGGGCTATGGACAGCAGCGCGATGTCCAGAACGATCGCAATTACAGCGAGTGGTCGGCCGGCATCGAACGCACGATCCGCCTGCCGGCCAAGGCGGCGGCCGATCGCGCGATCGGCAAAACCGGCATCGCGGCCTCCGAAGCGGCCTATGGAGAAGCCCTGCATGAAGCGGCACGCGATCTCGCGGCGCTCTGGGTGGACTGGCTGGCTGCCGAGCGGGCGCGAGAACTGGCGGCCATCAGCCTGCGTTCGTTCGAGGAAAGTCTGGGGGCTGTCGAGAAGCGCGCCCGCGCCGGTGATGCCGCGCGTCTGGACCTGGGCACCGCGCGTGCCGAACTGGTGGAACAGCGACGGCAGGAAAACGATGCCAAGACTGCCGCCACGGTGGCGTGGACGCGGCTATCGGGCCGCTTCCCCGGCATTGGCCAGCAAGCCGTCCCGATGCCGATGCCATTGCCGATCGACGCCGATACGAGTGCCTGGCGCGAGCGCATTCTCAGCCAGAGTGACGAGCTGAAAGTCGCCGAGTTCCGCGCGAAGAGCGCCGACTCGCTGGCGGCACGCGCCCGGGCCGATCGCATCCCCGATCCGACGATCGGGGCCTACACAACGTCCGAGACCAGCGGTCAGCAGAAGATCATCGGGGTGTCGGTCAGCGTGCCAATCCCACTCCCGGGCGGTATCCGCAGCCAGCGCAGCAGGAGTGCTGCGGCCGGTGCGGAGGTCGCGCGCTACGAGGCGGAAGCGAAAAGGCGTGAATTCGAGTCCGGCATTGCCAGCGAATTCGCTGCTGCTCGGGGCGCGTTCCAGAGTATGCAAATCGCCGCCGAAGGGACGACGGCCATGCAGGAGAACGCCGGCTTCATCCAGCGCGCCTACTCGCTCGGTGAAGCTGGCCTGCTGGACCTGCTGGTTGCTCGACGCCAGGCCGCGACCGCTGCGAACAACGCAGTACAGGCACAAGCTACCGCTCTCAAGGCTTACTACGGCCTGGTGATTGATGCTCATTGGACTTGGGATCTGGAGCACGAATGATTGGATTGCCAGCCCGACCACAACTGCGTCAAAGCTATTGTTGATTCACATCTCCCAGGAGGAGCCTCCGATGAACCTGAAATACCTGCTTGCCCTGCTACTGCTGAGCCTGATCGCCGCCCCGGCCTTTGCCCACGGCAATCACGATGATGAGGATGACGACGCGCCGGTACCATCGACGCAGGAATCTGGCAAGGACGGAGCGAAGCCGGCGAAGAAGTCCGAAGTCGCGAAGCCGAAACCAGCCGCAGCCAAGGACAAACCGGCGCCGGTTGAACCGAAGCAGCCGTGATCCGCCAATCTTCGATGCTCCGCCTTGCACTGTTGCCGGGTCTGTTGCTGTCCGGCGTCGCCGCAGCGCACGGCGTGGCCGACGACGACCGGATGTTCATCGAAGGCAGCGCCGGCCTGCAGTTGCTGCCGTTCCTGTACCTCGGTGCCAAGCACATGGTCACCGGCTACGACCATCTGCTGTTCCTGTTCGGCGTGATCTTCTTCCTGTACCGGCTCAAGGAAGTGGGCCTCTACGTCACGCTGTTCGCGATCGGCCACAGCAGCACTCTGCTGTTCGGCGTGCTCAGCGGCACTCACGTCAACCCGTATCTGGTCGACGCAATCATCGGTCTGTCGGTGGTCTACAAGGCGCTCGACAATCTGGGTGCGTTCAAGACCTGGTTTGGCGTGCAGCCGAACACCAAGGCAGCGGTTTTGATCTTCGGCTTCTTCCATGGCTTCGGCCTGGCGACCAAGCTGCAGGACTTCCAGCTGTCGGCCGACGGGCTGGTGCCGAACATGCTGGCCTTCAATGTCGGCGTCGAGCTTGGTCAACTGCTGGCCCTGGCCGCGATCCTGATCGTGATGGGCTTCTGGCGACGTTCATCGCTGTTCGCCCGGCAAGCCTTCGCCGCCAACGCCTTGCTGATGACCGCCGGCTTCGTGCTCGCGGGCTATCAGCTGGTCGGTTACTTCCAATCTTGAGGACCCGGATATGACGTCTATCCCCACATCCATTCAGGCCACGACGCCGCAATTGCTCAAGGCTACCGGCGGTGCGCTGCTGCTGGCCGCCGCCATTCTGCTGACCACGGTGCTGCCGGCTGAGTACGGCCTCGATCCAACCGGCATGGGTCAAGTGCTGGGTCTCAAAGCTTTGAGTACCGCCGCCGATGCAGCGCCATCAACGCCCGTTGAAGCCGCGCCCGCAACACTGGTCGTCCAGCGCGAGACGCCATTCCAGAGCAGCGAGATGAGCCTCGTTCTGCAAGCGAACCAGGGTGCCGAGATCAAGGCACTGATGCGGGCCGGTGACACCTTCGTGTTCAACTGGAGTACCGACGGCGGCCCGGTGAATTTCGACATGCACGGCGAGGAGCCGAATGCGGGCGACGCGTTCACCAGCTACTGGAAGGATCGCGGCAAGACCAGCGGCCATGGCAGCTTCACGGCGCCGTTCGATGGCTCGCATGGCTGGTACTGGAAGAACAAGGGCAGCGAGCCGGTTACCGTCACGGTGAAAGTCAGCGGCTGGTTCGAAAGGCTGTACATGCCATGACACTTCCTGCAATGAAATCGCACTGGGAGCAGGTGTACTCGACCAAGGCCACCGATGCCGTGAGCTGGTATCAACCGCATGCCAGCGTTTCGCTGAGCCTGATCCGCGAAACCGGCATCAATCTCGGTGCGCCGATCATCGACGTTGGTGGCGGCGCGTCGACCCTCGTCGACGATCTGCTTGAACTCGGTTACAGCACACTATCGGTCCTCGATCTCTCGGAAGCAGCGCTCGATGCGGCTGCAAGCCGGCTCGGTGCGCGGGGCGATGGGGTTCGATGGCTGGAAGCCGACATCACCCGAACCACATTCCCGGAAGCGAGCATCGAGCTATGGCACGACCGCGCCGTCTTCCACTTCCTGAACGAAGCGGACGATCGTGCCGCCTACGTTCGAACGCTCAGCCAAGCGGTCAAACCGGGGGGACACCTGATCATCGGCACCTTCGCCGAGAACGGCCCGGAAAAATGCAGTGGGTTGCCGGTGCAGCGCTACTCGGCGCAAGGCCTTTACTCGCAGTTCAGCGCGGCGTTCGAACTGGTGAAGACGACCACTGAAGCGCACCACACGCCATCGGGTTCGATTCAGGCATTCGTTTACTGCTGGTGCCGGAGGCGGATCGCATGAAGCGTTTACAACGCAAGCGGTTGAATGACCGATGACTGGGCTCTACCGTCTGTATCGCCGCCCGAAATCGCCCGGGATTGCCGCCGCCTTGATCGCTGCACTTCTGTTCGGCGCGGGCACGCCGCTGGCGAAAATGCTGCTCGATGGTCTCAGCCCCTGGTTGCTCGCCGGACTGCTGTACCT
>NZ_CAISIQ010000066.1 GCF_903885465.1 uncultured Nevskia sp. | reverse complement strand
TCGCCTGTGGCGTCGGCGTCACGTCCTTGACGAACTGGCCACTGCCCTCGCCCGCCAAGGTCACCGTCGCTTCGATTTCGGTATTGCGCGGAAAAGCCTTGGTGCCCGGCAGATAGACCGCGCTGCGCTCCTTGTCGAACGTGTAGCTGCCCTGCTTGGCCTCGACGATCGAAGCGATGGCGCCATGTCCGTCACGCACCGCGAAATCGCTGGCATCGACCAGCACCCGCTCGCCTTCCACCGCCACCACCGTGAAGCCGAACAACACCGATTCTGCGAATGACTGCTCGACGGCGCGGCGCTCGTCGACGCTGTCGCTGACCGCGCGGAAGCCGAGGTTGGGCTGCACCAGCAATACCTTCGGGCCGATGCGCTCGAAGCGCACCAGCTTCGCGTCACTGACTTGACCGCGATCGAGGCCGACATCGTTGGAGCCGAGGCCCTGGGTCAGGGTCGTCAGGTACAGCAGGCTCATCTCCGGCTTGGGGATTTCCAGATAGAGCCTGCCTTCGTCGCTGTTCCAGTACAGCGGCAGGAAGCCCTCGAAGCGCTGCGTGCCCTTGGTCTTCGTGGCGATCGATGGCAAGCCCTGCGCACTACTCTTCTCTGGCGCAGCGGCTGATGACGCGGCAGCACATGTAGCCCAGACGATGACGGCGAGGATCAGATGGCGGGCGATGCGGGGCATAGCTGGGTCCCAGAAAGTGTTGGATTCATCGAGCCTGAGGCATGCGCGCAGCGTGCCAACGGCCCGCAGCTTCAGTTTCCGGCTAGCGGCAGACTGCTCGCCGTCAGCACTTTCTGGAAGCGCGGATCGTCGCGCACGCCGTCCCAGATCGGGCTGTAGCGCAGATCGCCGGGGTTCAAGGCGTTGGCGGTGGAGGTCAGGCTTTCCAGCCGCTTCAAGGTCGCCTCGCGCTCGCCGGCCAGGGCTTCGATCTTGGCCATCGCGAATTCATCGAGCGCGTCCTGCCAGCGATCGTCACGATTCGAGCGCAAGCAAGCCTGGCCTTCTTCCAGCGCTGCGGCGCGCTGACCCAGGCCGGCTTCGATGATCGCGAGATTGCAGGCAAAGCCGGCGCTTTCCATACCCTTGGCGCGCAGCTCCAGCGCCTTGGTCTTGCCCGCCGTGAAGGCCGCCGCAGCTTCCTCGCGCATACCGGCGAAGTAGTAGCCGCCGCCGAGCAAGCTTTGCAGGCCGATGATCTGGTCACCGAGCTCGATGCCGGGTGTGTCGAGCAGCTTCCTGACCAGCTCGGTCACCGCCAGATACTGGCGCCGGTAGAGCAGCTGCGTTCCGACGACCGGCAAGGTCTGCGCAGACACTGCCGCGGGCATGGCATCGATGATGGTCTGCGCTCGATCGAGCTTGCCTTCGAACTGGTAGAAGCCGGTCTTCTGCGCGGTCAGGCCGAGATTTTCGGGACTGATCGCGATCGCCCGATCGACCGCCGCCTGCGCCGCGTCGTAACGGCGCAAGGCTGCTTCGGTTTCGGAGATGCCGATCCAGAGGCTGATGTTGCGCGGATCCTGTTCGGTGGCCCGCTGCAGATTGGCAATGGCCTGACCCATCTTGTCCTGCCGGCGGAGGACATAGGCAATGGCGGCGTTGACATCGGCACTGTTCGGCAGCCGGCGTCTTGCCTGTTCGAACGCTGCCAGCGCGGCATCGAAGTCGCCGAGCCCGCGGTAGAAGTAGTAGCCGCGCGCCAGCCAGGACTCGCCCAGATCCGGCTGCAGGCGCATCGCCGTATCGGCAGCCTCGCGCAGTTCGGCCAGCCCCGGGGCGTCATGGCCGAAGCCATTCAGATAGAGATAGCTGACCGTCGTCGCCAGATGCGCCCAGGCCAGCGCGAACTGCGGATCGGCTTTCACCGCTTCGCGGTAATGGCGACGGGCATCGAGATAGTCCTGATTGCCGCTGAAGCGCAGCTCGTAGGACAGGCCGCGCAGGTAGGCGTCATAGGCGGCGGCATTGCGAGTGGCGGCCTGGTCCAGCGCCTTGGTCTCGGCACCGGTCAGGCGGGCGTTCAGCGCATCGGCAATCGCCTGCGCCACTTCGCCTTCGACGCCGAAAATGCTGTCCAGCTTGCGATCGTAGGTTTCCGCCCACAGATGCTCGTCGGTATCGGCGCGGATCAGCTGGACATTGATCCGCACCGTGTCGCCATCCTTCTGCACGCTGCCTTCCAGCAGATGGGCGACACCGAGACGACGGGCGACGCCCGGGAGATCGCCGGGCTTGCTGTCGAGGCTGGCGGTGGAATTGCGCGAGATCACCCGCAGCGCGCCGACCCGCGACAACCGGGTCAGGATTTCGTCCTGAATGCCCTGCGCGAAGTAGGCATTGGCCTTGTCGTCGGACAGGCTTTCGAACGGCAGCACTGCCAGCGAGCGATCAAGCGGTGCATCCGCCGGGCGCAGCACGGTGCGCTCGGCAACGACGAAAGCCAGCGCGAGCAGCAGCAGGCCGGCCAATGCGATGCTCAGTTTCCGACCATTGCCGAGCCGCACCGGCAGGACCACGGCGGCCTCGTCGTCAGCAGAATCCGGCGTACGGACGATGCCCTGCGGCGTCAGGTCATACAGCCAGGCCAGCACCAGCGCGATCGGAAAGCCGAGCACGACGACGATCACCACCAGCCGGACCGCCGCATTCGGCACATCGAAGAACGGAAACACCTGGGTCGCCATCTGCACCAGCAACCAGCCGCCCACGGCGTACATCGCGCCTACCTTGTAGACGTGGCGGCGCTTCAACTCGCCCCAAAAGGATCGCTTGCTCATGGCGCAGCGACCGCCGCCGTCTTCGCCTTGCCTTCAACGAGCAAGCTGCGGAACTGCGCGTCCTGGCGCAGCGGATCCCAAATCGGATCGAGCTTCAGCAGTTCGACGGTCAGCAGCGAACTCGGTCTGTGCAGCAGACGGTCGAGGATAGCCACGGCCTTCGCGGCATCGCCGGTCATCGCATAGGTCACGGCTAGGTAGTACTGCCAGCCAGGACCTTCGAGGGCATCGTTGGCATCGGCCAGCGTGGCGATTGCCTGTTGCGCCTGTTCGACCGCGGCAGCAGTTTCTCCCAGGCCCGCCAGGGCGATCGCCATTGCCGAACGCCAGGCGGCTTCCGGGTTGGCCGATTTCTGCTTCACCGCCAGTGCGCTGGTCGCGAGCGCCTTCACCTGTTCGTAGTCGGCCCGCGCCTGCTCGGTCGCGCCGGCAAGCTGTTCGCTCATCGCCAGCCGCAGCTGCCATTCGATTCGCGCCGGAATGTAGCTGGAAAAGCTCAGATCCCAGTCCAGATCGGCCTTGCTGGCGACGGCCTTGCGGAACTGTTCGATCGCTACCGGATAGTCACGCCGATAGAGCGCCTGCAAGCCCTGCAAGGACTGCACGGCGGGCAGACCGGCCGGCATCTGCGCCAGCGTTTGCTCGGCATCGTCGAGCCGGCCGAGGACCCACAGGCACTGCGGCCTGATCCACAGCGCGCTGGGAACGTCGGCATCGAGCCCGAGCCGGGTCTCGGCCAGCAGAGCCAGCGCTGCGTCGTAGTGGCCGATCAGGGCCTGGGTGGCAGCCACGGTGAAGATCACGAAATCATCCTTGGGTGCCAGCAGCCGGGCGCGCTCGAAATCGGCAACCGCCTGCTGCCACAAGCCCAGACGGCGCTCGAGCAGGCCCGACAGCAGCCAGACATCGAAGTCACCGGGCAAGGCTTTCTTGACCGGCTCGAGCGTGGTCAGCGCCCCGGCGTAATCGCGGCGTCCGTAGTACAGGAACACGGCGCGGGCCTTGGCAACCTGCGGCAGTTCCGGCGCCAGCGCGGTGGCACGATCGAGCGCCGCCTGGCCTTCGAGCGCCAGCTGGTCATCGCCGTATCCACCCCAGACGGCCACGCTCGCGTAGCGCGAAAGTTCCGCCCAGGCCAATGCGAAATCGGGATCCAGCGCGACCGCTTCCCGGTAGATGGCAATCTTCTGGTCGATCTCCTGTCGACTCATCTGCCCGCTCGATGCGCGTGCCTTCATGTACAAGGCATAAGCCGCAGGATTGGCAGTCGGTGACGTGGTCAGGGCCACGCGCTCGGCAGGCGTCAGCTTCGCCTTCAGCGACGCGGCGATCTTCTGCGCAACCTCGCTCTGCACGGCGAACACGTCATCGAGTTCACGATCGTAGGTCTCGGCCCAGAGGTGGTTGTCGGTCGCGGCATCGATCAACTGGACGTTGACGCGGATGCGGTTCGCCGATTTCTGGACGCTGCCTTCGAGGATGTGAGCCACGGCGAGTTCCTTGGCGATCTCGGCGATATTGCCCGGACGGCTCGAGTAGCGTTGCGTCGAGGTCCGCGAGATGACCTTGAGATCGCCGATCCGGGCCAGGCCGGTCAGGATCTCGTCCTGAATGCCGTTGGCGAAAAATGCGTTCGCTGGTTCTGCCGACAGGTTCTCGAACGGCAGCACGGCAATCGATTTGTCGGCAAGCCCGGCAGCGGCCTTGCTCGGCGTCAGCCGATCAGTCAGCAGCAACACCACGACCAGCGCCAGCACCGCGATGATCCAGCGATCCAGCGTCTTGCCAGTCTGTTTGGTGACCGACTCGCTGCGATCGATCTCGCTTTCAAGCTTAATGCCCTGCGGCGTCCATTCGTAGAACCACGAGAACAACATCGCGAACGGAAAGCCGACGACCACCGCGATGACGACGATGCGAACCGTCGCATTCGGGATGTCGAAAAACGGAAACACCTGGGTGGCGATCTGCACCAGCAGCCAGGCCGCGCCGGCATAGAACAGCGCCGCGCGGTGCACGTTGCGGCGCTGCAGTTCGGTGAGGAAGGACGTCATGGGTTCGGATCCGGTGCCGGCTATTGGCCGGGATCCGGCAGCCCCAGCTTGGCGAGCAGTTCGGCGTAACGCGGATCGCTGCGCAAGCCTTTCAGCAGGGGATCGCTCGGCAGGCTCAGGATGCCGCCGTCGTGGCTGTCGTAAGCCCGCTGCAGCCATTCGAAGGCCGCATCCTTGTCGCCGCGCCAGGCGTGGACTTCAGCGATCTGGTAGGCAAGGCTCTGCTCGCCCATGGCGATCAATTGCGCCAGCGCCGCATCGGAGGCGGCACGGTCGCCGCGAACAGCCTGAGCCAGCGCCAGGGAGCACAAGCGAAAGCCCTCGTTGGGCTCCAGCTGCGCTTCACGCAGCGCCGTCTCGCCGTCACCGCGAAGCACGGCGACGAATACCTGCCAGCGATGGCTGGATGTCGATCCCGGTTGCAACTCTGCAGCCTTGCGCGCCTCGGCATCGGCTTCATCCAGACGCTCCATGGTGAACAGCACGCGCGCCAGCGCCAGGTGGGCAGTGGCCATCAAGGGATCGATCTCGACCGCCCGCCGGGCTGCCGCTTCGGCATCCGGGAAGCGTCCCATGTACATCAGCACGCGGCCCAGCAGCTTGTGCGCGGTGGCATTGCTCGAAGACAACTGCGCCGAGCGCTCCAGTTCGGCGAGTCCTTCGCTGAATTGCCAGTTGCCCAGGAACAATGCCCAGCCCAGCGCGGCGTGCGCCTCGGCGAGCTCCGGCGCAAGTTCCACGGCCTTTCGGGCATCGCGCAGGGCGTCGGCGTAAATGCCGGCCTTGCGGCCGCTATCCGCGATCAGGTCGGCGACGCTGATCGCAGTCTCGGCACGCTCCGCGTAGGCCTGGGCGTAAGCCGGCTCGAGGCGGATGGCTTCGTCGTAATACTGGATGGCCTTGACCAAGTCTTTTTCGCTGAAGCGCTGCCAATAAAAGCGCGCCTGCAGATAGGCGTTGTGGGCGTCGACCTTGATCTCCGGCACAACCGGCTTCGGCGCGGTCGCGAACAGCGCCGATTTCAGCGCCACCGCCACCGCGCTGGCGATCTCGCTCTGCACGGCAAAGATGTCCTTGAGCTCACGGTCGTAGCTGCGCGACCACAGCGCGCGGCCATCGGCAGCGTTGATCAGCTCGGCGACGATGCGCACGCGATCACCCTGCTTGCGCACCGTGCCTTCGAGCAAGGTGGCCACCCCGAGCTTCTCGCCGATGACCCGGCTGCCCTCGGCACCGCCCTTGAAGCGGAACGAGGAACTGCGGCCGATGACCTTGAGATCGCCGATCTGCGCGAGTGCGGTGATCAGCTCCTCGCTCAGGCCATCGGAGAAATATTCATTGGCCGGATCGCCGCTCTCGTTGATCAGCGGCAGCACGGCGACCGAGCGATCGATGTCGCCCGATGCCCGCTTGCCCCCGACCACCGTGTTGGCCACCAGCAGCACCACGGCCAGCGCCAGCACGGCGATGATCCAGCGATCCATGGTCTTGCCGGTCTGCCGGGTGACCGATTCGCTGCGATCGATCTCGCTTTCAAGCTTGATGCCCTGCGGCGTCCATTCGTAGAACCACGAGAACAGCATCGCGAACGGAAAGCCGACGACCACCGCGATGACGACGATGCGAACCGTCGCATTCGGGATGTCGAAAAACGGAAACACCTGCGTCGCGATCTGCACCAGCAGCCAGGCCGCGCCGGCATAGAACAGCGCGGCTCGGTGGACGTTGCGGCGTTGCAGTTCGCCCAGAAAGCCACTCATGGCGCTCACGGTGCCGGCTCGCTCAGCAGCTGCTTGAACGCCGGCTCGGCGCGCAGCGGATCCCAGAGCGGGTCCAGACGCACGATGGCCAGCGAGCTGCCATTGGGATTGGGCCGGCCGAGCGCATCACGCAGCCGGGCGATCGCCTGCGCCTTGTCGCCCGCCTGCAGCAACACCAGGGCCTGCGCTTCCGCGGCGATCGGATTGCCGATCGCGTCATTGGCCAGCGTCTTGACGCCGAGTTCGGCGTAGCGCGCGGCAGCCGCACGGTCGCCGAGCAGTGCAGCGGCCCGACTCAACGGCGGGTAGTTCCACGGCGTGCTGTCGCCACTGTCGAGGATCGCGACGAACTGATCGCGGCATTCGGTCAGATGTTTCAAGCCCGCCTCGCGTGCGCCGGCGTAGCGTTCCAGCTCGCCGAGCCCGCAGTCGATCTGGGCCAGTTCCCACGGCTGGAATGCTTCGCGGTGCTGCAGGACCTGCTGCACCAAGGCAATGCCGCCGGCGTAGTCGCGCTTGAGCAGGAACGTCTGGTAACGGGCGCCGGCAAGGATGAAGGGCAACGGGCCCGGCGGCAGTTGAGCGAACAGCCGGTCCGCAGCGTCGAGCTGGCCGGAAGCGAGGTAGGTAAAAATCTTCTGCGTCAGCAGTTCGGTATCGCCGGGTGCCGCCGCCAGCCCGCGATCGAGCGCAGCCTGCGCTTCGTCGTAGCGGCGCAGACCGCGCAAGGTGATGCCGATATTGATCCAGGTATTGGTGCTCAGCGGATCAAGTTCGGCGGCGCGCGTCTGCAGCGCGAGCGCTTCTTCCCAACGGCCTTGGCGGCGTCGGATATTGCCCTGCGGATAGACCAGCGAGCCGTCGCTGGGACGTGTTTCACGAGCCTTGGCATAGGCTGCAAACGCTGCGTCGTAGTCGCCGAGCACGTAGTAGCGGTACAGGCCCAGCGCCTCCCAGGTTTCACTGGTCTGCGGCGCCAGCCGGGTGGCCTGATCGAGCGCGTACTCGATCTTCTTCAGCAACTGCGGCGTGCGCTGCTCGTTGAAGTACAGCTCGGTATGGGCTGCTGCCAGACGCGCCCAGGCCACCGCGAACTGCGGGTCCAGATCCACCGCGGACTGATAGGCCGCGGCACGCGCGCTGATCTCGTTGCCCAACGACGTGAAGCGCCCCTCCATCGCCAGACCGCGCAGATAGAACTCGTAGGCCTTGGCGTTGGTCGTCGGCTTGGCGGCGACCAGCTGGCGTTCCGCGCCGGTCAGCGTCGCACTGAGCGCATCGGCCACCGCCTGCGCCACTTCGCCCTGCACCGCGAAGACATCATCGAGCTTGCGGTTGTAGCTCTCGGCCCACAGGTGCTCGTCGGTCGCGGCGCGGATCAGCTGCACGTTGATGTGCACGGTATCGCCGGCTTTCTGCACGCTGCCTTCGAGAATCGCCGACACACCGAGCAGGCGTGCCAGTTCCGGTAGGTTCTCGGGCTTGCTGGCGATGCGCATCGTCGATGTGCGGGAAATCACCTTCAGCGCGCTGATCTTCGACAGGCGCGTGAGGATCTCGTCCTGAATGCCGGTGGCGAAGTAGGCGTTGTCGGGATCGCGGCTCAGGTTATCGAATGGCAGCACGGCGATGGATTTGTCGTAGCTGCCGCTGTTGCGATCGGCGGCGGGGTTGGTCGCATCACGCAGCACGAAGGTATTGGCGAGCAGCACGATCACCGCCAGGCTCAGCACCGCGATGATCCAGCGATCCAGCGTCTTGCCGGTCTGGCGGGTGACCGATTCGCTGCGGTCGATCTCGCTTTCCAGCTTGATGCCCTGCGGCGTCCACTCGTAGAACCAGGAGAACAGCATCGCGAACGGAAAGCCGATCACCACGGCGATGACGACGATGCGCACCGTGCTGTTCGGGATGTCGAAGAACGGGAAGACTTGCGTCGCCACCTGAACCAGCAGCCAGGCGGCTGCGGCATAGAACATCGCGGCCCGATGGACGTTGCGGCGCTGCAGTTCTCTGAGAAAGGAGTTTGCGGACATGGTCATTTCGGCACTGCATCGGGCCAGGCCATCTTCACCAACATCGCGGCATAGCGGGGATCGCTGCGCAGGCCGCGCATCAGCGGATCGGCGTACAGGTTCAGGGTTCCGGTGTCGTGCTGGTCGTAAGCGCGTAGCAGCCATGCGAATGACTGATCGGCTTCGCCGCGCCAGGCGTAGACCTGGGCAATTTGATAAGCGCCGATCAGGCTGTCCTTCTCGATCAACGCCGCCAGCGAGGCGTCCGCGGTAGCCTTGTCGCCGCGCGCGTAGTAAGCCAAGGCCAGTTCGAAGCGGCGATAGCTCGGGCTCGGCTCCAGCAGCGCTTCACGCAGCGCCGTCTCGCTGTCGCCTTTGACCAAGGCGGCGAGCACCTGCCAGCGGCGACTGGAACCCGCGGTGGGCTGCAACTCCGCCATCTTCTGTCCCTGCGTTATCGCCTCGTCGTTCTTGCCGGCCACGTAGAGCACGCGTGCCAGGTCACGACGGGCGTTGGCCGAAAGCGGGTCGAGTTCCACGGAGAGCCGGGCCAGCGCTTCGGCCTCTTCGAACTGACCCGTATAGCCGAGCACGCGCGCCAGCGTGTAGTTGGCGCGGACATTGAACGGCGACAGCTGCTTGGCCTTGCGCAATTCGATCACCGCCTCGTCGATCTTCCAGTCGACGAAGAAACGCAGCCAGCCCAGGGTGGTGCGCGCCTCGGCCAGATTCGGGTCGAGCGCCACGGCTTTCTCGGCATCACGGCGAGCGGCAGCGAAGGCATCCGGGTGCGGTTCAACATCCTGATCGGCGATCCAGCTCCAGGCTTCCGAGCGCTCCGCATACGCCAGCGCGTACTCGGGATCGAGCCGGATCGCCTGATCGAAGTAGTCGACGGCCTTGCGGAAATCCGCAACGTTGGTGCGCTCGTAATAGAAGTGACCTTGCAGGTAGGCGCTGTGGGCTTCCGCATTGAGCGGTGCGGCATCCTGACGCGCTTTCGCCGCATCGCCGAGCAGGCTCAGCTTCAGCGATGCAGCCACGGCCTGCGCGATCTCGGCCTGCACCGCGAAGATGTCCTTGAGCTCGCGGTCATAGGTCTGCGCCCAGAGCCCTCGCCCGTCTCGCGCATTGACCAACTGCGCGACGATGCGCACGCGATCGCCCTGCCGGCGCACCGTGCCTTCCAACAGCGTGCTCACGCCGAGCTTTTCGCCGATGGTCTTGCTGTCCTCATTGCCACCCTTGAAACGGAACGAGGAACTGCGGCCGATGACCTTGAGATCGCCGATCTGCAGCAGCGCAGCGATCAACTCCTCCGACAAGCCGTCCGAGAAATATTCGTCTTCAGGGTTGCCGCTCTCGTTGATCAGCGGTAGCACCGCGATCGAGCGGTCGAGTTCCACCGGCGCGATGTTATGGCCGAACAGCGTGTTGGCGAGCAGCACCACGACGGCCAGACCGAGCACCGCGATGATCCAGCGATCCAGTGCCTTGCCGGTCTCGCGTGTGACCGATTCACTACGATCGATCTCGCTCTCCAGTTGGATGCCCTTCGCTGTCCACTCGTAGAACCACGAGAACAGCATCGCAAACGGAAAGCCGATGACCACGGCGATGACGACGATCCGCACCGTGCTGTTCGGGATGTCGAAGAACGGAAAGACTTGCGTCGCGATCTGCACCAGCAGCCAGGCCGCGGCGGCATAGAACATCGCGGCCCGGTGGACATTGCGACGCTTGAGCTCGACGAACAGCGACGCGGCAGTCATGGCGCGGCCTGCGATGGTGGGATCAGGCCGGTCTTGCGGCAGTAAGCAATGAAACGAGGATCTTCCTTGTACGCGACCATGTGGGGGTTAATGAATGGCAGCATCACGGCACCCGGATCACGCGAGGTGTAGCCGCGATCCAGCCAGGCGAACATGGCGTCGGGCTCGCGGCGCAGCGCGTAGATGATGGCAATCTGACTGCCACCGATATCGCCGTATTGCGCGATGAACTTCTGCAAGGCCGCGTCGGCTGCGCTGCGATCGGGCTGTTTCTGCAGGGCGAGCGTCACGGCAAAGTCGCGCCAGAACCCCTCTCCCTCACGTTGAGCCTCGGTCATCGCCTGTGCGGTCTGCCCCCGCGCCAGCGCGATCTCGGCGGCCAGTGCATGCAGACGCGCCGCCTGCGGTTGCAGTTCGATGCCCTTGCGCACCGCCGCATCGGCTTCGTCGATACGGCCCAAGGTGAGCAGCGTACGGCCGTAGAACACGTAGGTTTCGGTGTGCAGCGGATCGATCGCCAGGCTGGCACGCATCGAGGACAGGGCCTCTTCGTAGCGCCCATGCGCGGCCAGCCAGTAACCCAGTGCGGCCTTGGGCAGGGCCTCGGTCGGCGCCAGTGCGACCGCGCGCTGGTATTCCACACCTGCCGCCGGCAAATCCATGACGTCATTGAACAGCAGATCGCCCAGCGTCAGGTGGGCCTGGCCCAGATCCGGCGCGAGCCGTACAGCGGTCTGCGCGGCGGCGCGCGATTGGTCATAAGCGGCGCGCGCCTCGGCGCCACCGAGCCAGATCGAGCCCAGATCGCTCCAGGCGGTGGCGAGCCCCGAGTAGGCGAGCGCGTATTCGGGATCGAGCCGGATCGCCTCGTCGTAGAACTCGACCGCCTTGCGATAGTCGCCCTGTGTCTGCCGATTGGAGTAGTAGTTCCCCTGCAGCAACGCGGTGTAGGCCGCGACGTTGTGGTTGGACGGCGTTGCTGCGCTGGGTGCCTGCACCAGCTGCGCGTTGTTGCCGAGCAAGGTCAGCTTGAGCTGGTCGGCGACGGCGCCGGCGATTTCCGATTGCAGCGCGAAGATGTCCTTGAGATCGCGGTCGTAGGTTTCCGACCAGACATTGGCGCCGTCGGCGGCCTTCAGCAGTGCCACCGCGATGCGCACACGGTCGGCAGATTTGCGCACGCTGCCTTCGAGCAGGTAGACAACGCCCAGCGCGCTGCCGATGGCCTGGCTGCTGTCGGTGCTGCCCTTGAAGCGGAACGAGGACGTGCGCCCGATGACCTTGAGACTCTGCAGCCGCGATAGCGAGGAGATCATCTCTTCCGACAATCCGTCGGAGAAATACTCGTTGGATGCGTCGCCGCTGGTGTTGGCGAAAGGCAGCACCGCGATCGAGCGGTCGAGTTCGACCGGTGCTGAGTTACGGCCGAGCAGCGTGTTGGCGAGCAGCAGCACCACAGCCAGCGCCAGTACCGCGATGATCCAGCGATCGAGCGTGCGCCCGGTCTGTCTGGTCACCGACTCGCTGCGGTCGATCTCGCTTTCCAGCTTGATGCCCTGGGGCGTCCATTCGTAGAACCACGAGAACAGCATCGCGAACGGAAAGCCGATGACCACGGCGATGACGACGATCCGCACCGTGCTGTTCGGGATGTCGAAGAACGGAAACACCTGGGTCGCGATTTGCACCAGCAGCCAGGCTGCAGCGGCATAGAACATCGCTGCGCGATGGACATTGCGGCGCTGCAGTTCGGCGACGAAGTTGGAAGCGCTCATGATCAGTCGCAGACGTAGTCGCCCGGCGCCTTGCGCTGGCATCGATCCGGTGGGCCGTACTGATCCCAGAGTTCGCTCAGGCCGACCTTGCGGACGAACTCCGGGAACTGCGGCAGCTTGCGCGCGACTGATCCCTGTGGCGACCAGAGCATCTGGAGGAACAAGGCGTCGTTATTGGTCGGCGCGCGCTGCGCGATCGACAGCGCCCGCGCCGGTTCGCCGAGCAGGAGCAGGCCATAGGGCGCGGCACCGGCGAGGGTCCCGGACTTGGCAGCGAGATAGGTGTCGATCATCGCCACTGCCTTGGCGCGCTCGGCGGCTTCACCGAATAGCCCGCGGGCCAGAATCTCGCTGGCGTCGCCGGGGAAGCCACCGAGAAAAATCCGCATGCCCCGCGTCGAGTAGGCGATGGCATCGGCGTCCCGGCTCTCGGCGTGCGCGAGCCAGGACAGCCGCTGCTCGCCAAAGGAAAGCCCGGCATCGGCGGACTGCTGCAACACGCGGCGCGCGTTGTCGCGATCGCCGACATTGAGGTACTCGTCACCGCGCCAGCCCAGGGCATTCGGCAGCAGCGGGTCGATGGCCAGAGTCCGGTCCAGCTGCGCGGTCCCTTGCGCCGTGTAGCCGGTGGCGATCAGTACGGTGCCCAACCAGAACTGGGCGGTGACATCCGTCGGGTCGAGCGCTACCGCATGCTCCAGCGACGTCCGTGCCGCGAGCATTCGGCGCTGCTGGTTGTAGACCTGACCCAGCGCGGCATGCGGTTCGGCGAGTGAGGGATCGAGCTCGATCGCCATCCGCGCATTGCGCTCGGCCGTAGCCCAGGCGTCGTCCACCTCCATTGCGGTGTAATTGATCGCAATGGCGTGCAGCGCGGCCAGTCGCGCATAGGCACGGGCGTACTTCGGATCCAGACGAATCGCCTCATTCAGGCCGGCGATCGCCTCGGGGAAATGAGCCCCGTCACGAAGGTTGAAAACCTTGGTCGCCTTCAGAAACAGGGCATAAGCCTCGGGATCGCTGGTTGCCACCGGCACCAGCCGCTGCTGCTGCTCGCCGACCAGCACGATCTTCAGCGCATCGGTGATCGCACGGGCGATGCGCTCCTGAAGCTCGAATACGTCCTTCAGATCACCGTCGTAGCTTTCCGACCAGAGATGAAAGCCGTCGTCGGTCTGGATCAACTGCGCGGTGATGCGAACCTTGTCGCCCTGCTTGCGCACCGAACCTTCGAGGATGGTGGTCACGCCCAGCGCCTTGCCGATGCCGCGCAGGTCCTCGTTCTTGCCCTTGAACGAGAACGACGAAGTCCGGCCCGCCACTTTCAGATCCTTGACCTTGGCCAGCGCGTTCAGCAGTTCCTCGGCCATGCCGTCCGAGAAATACTCCTGGTCCTTGCCCGGGCTCAGATCGGTAAACGGGAGCACGGCAATGGATTTGGAGACTGCAAGCGATGTAGACGCCGCCGCCGGCGCAGCAGCAAGGGAACTGGCGTCCTTGTGCGGCGCGAAGCTGTTCGCCAGCAGCAGCACGACCGCCACGCTCAGCACCGCGATGATCGCCCGATCAAGTTTCTTGTCGAGCTTCTTGCCGGTCTCGCGCGTGATCGAATCGCTGTGGACGATCTCGCTCTCACGCTTGATGCCTTGCGGCGTCCACTCGTAGAACCAGGAGAACAGCATCGCGAACGGGAAGCCGATCACCACGGCGATGACGACGATCCGCACCGTGCTGTTCGGGATGTCGAAGAACGGAAAGACCTGGGTCGCGATCTGCACCAGCAGCCAGGCCGCCGCCGCGTAGAACATCGCGGCGCGGTGGACGTTGCGGCGCTGGAGTTCGCCCAGAAAAGTCGACTTCAGCGGCATCTCGGCGGCGTCCCGGTACTGACTTTCTGGTAGTGGGGATCGTGGGTCTTCGGCAGTGGGAGCACGGCCTGGAAACGCGGTCGCGACGGTGGCGGCATTGATGCCGATAGCGTCGCTGGCGAGTTTATCGTGTTGATTGGATTGTCGGCGACCGAGCTAGAGACACTTTGTGCGCTGCCTCAAGAACCCCAGCGCCAGGTCAGGCCGATATGGAAACCGCGGTCCGGCGCCGGCTCGAAATAGCGGCCGTTGCTGTCGTTGACGATCACCGAACCGGCGTAGCGCTGGTCGAACAGGTTGTAGACGCGAACGAAGGCTTCGAGATCGCCACGGCTGGTCAGCAGGCGGTAGGCAACGCTGGCATTGACCACCGTGTAGCTCGGCGCCGAATCGCTGGCGACATCGTTGACCGGCACCTCGTCGGAGTAGCGGGCTTCGAGCGCGCCGGCCCAGCCCGGCCGGCCGCGGTGCCAGCTCAGTTCGGTGTAGACGCTGTTGCTGGCGACACCGGGAATCGGCGTGCCATCCGCCACCATGACCGTGCTGGCGCCATTGCTGTAGCTGTAGGCCTCGGTGAACTTGGCGTCGAGATGATTCGCCGCGACTTGCAGGCGCAGATCGGCCGGCAGGCTGAAGACAAGGCCGAGCTCGGCACCGCGGCGGCGCGTGGTGCCGGCGTTCTGGAAGCTGGCGCGGCCGTCGATGGTGGCGGCTGGCACGATCTCGTCGTCGGCGTCGATGTTGAACACCGCCACTGTCAGCAAACCGCGCGAGCCGAGCTGCTGCTTGACGCCCAGTTCGACGCTGCGGCTGCGCGAGGAATCGAGATCGAGATTGAGGCCGCCTTCGGCATCGCTGCGGTAGGACAGTTCGTTGAAGGTGGGCGTCTCGAAACCGATGCCGGCGCTCAAGTAGAACAGGCGCGTCTCGGTCTGCTGGAAGGCCAGGCTGGCGACCGGCAGGGTCGCCGAGAAATCGGTGGAACCGCTGTCGTCCGGATTGCCTTCGCGGATGTAGTCGTCCTTGGACTTGAAGGAGACCTGGCTGTGGCGTACCGCGCCGCTCAGCCGCCAGCGCTCGGACAGCGCGTACTCGGCGAACAGGTATTGATCGAAGTTGTAGAGATCGTTGCCTTCGTCACGGCGCAAGGCACCGCGCACGCCGAGCGTGTCGCCGATGAAGTTCTCGTAGCCGCGGCGGCGTTCATCGGCAAGCTGGTATTGCAGGCCGGTGCTCAAGCTCAGATCACCGAGCCGCCAGGTGCTGCGGGCATCGAAGCCGACACCGCTGCGGTTCAGATCGACGACACCGCCAGCCCGCGCCGGTGATGCCTGCGCTGCTTTCGGGATCGACAGGAACTGCTCGATCCGACGGCCGCTGCCGTAGACGATCAGATCCCAATCGGCATTCGGTGACCAGGGGCCGCTGTAGCCCATCGCGGCGCGCCAGTCGTCGGTGTTCTTGCGGGTGTTGTAGGTCTCGGCGACGGCCGCGACCTGCTTCGGGTTCTGCTCGAACTGCTGCCGGGTCAGACCCAGCGGGTCCTGCGCATCACCGCCCCAGAGCGCGCCGGCGAGCAGGCGCAGTTGCTGGCCACCGCCGAGGTCGTAACGCGCGTTCAGCGCGCCGACATTGCGCTGCGCCTTGCTGTGATCGCGATAGCCGCCGATGTCGTAGCGTTCGAGATCTACCCGGTAGCCGAGCTTCTGGTCGGCAACTCTCCCGCCGATCGCCAGCGCCTCGCGCCAGCTGCCGTTGTTGCCGCCACTGAAGGTCGCTTCGCCACCGAGCTTGTCCGGCGATGCCGCGCTGTACGCCGCGATCACGCCGCCGGCACTGTTGCCGTACTGGTAGGCCATCGGCCCGCGCAGCACTTCGATGCGATCGAGCGAGCCGATCAGCAGGTTCGATACTGTCCCCTGCCCGTCCGGCGCGGTCAGCGGCACGCCATCGGCCCGCAGCTGGATGCCGCGGACGCCAAAGGTCGAGCGTGCGCCGTAGCCGCGTATCTGGATCTGCAGATCCTGGGCGCTGTTCTGGCGGTCACGGACATCGACGCCGGGCACGCTGTTCAGCGTTTCGGCGAGATTGATCTGCGGCCGGCCGCTCTTGAGCATCAACGCGTCGACGACGCCGACTGCCGCCGCCGTCCGCGACTCAGGCCGTGGCGTGCTGGTACCGGTCACGACGACGGCCGGCAGTTGTTCGACGTGCTCGCCCCGTTCCTGCGGCACCGCTTCCGGCACCTCCTCGGCAAACGCCGAGCCGCCGCCTGCCAGCAGCGTGATCGCCGTCAGCGCCGCTGCGATCCGCGCCGAGCGCTCGGCTAATTCCTGTTGCTTGTCCATGTCGCCCCGTTCGTTGTTCTGGTTGTTCTGTTGAATGCCTACCCCTAGTACAGCGCGTCCAACAAATCGTTAGCGCTGTGCCGCGTCTCGCGGCGCGACTCCGCGTTGCGAATCGTCGCCATAGAACCACTATGGCTCCTCATCGCGCCTTGATTCGCACCACGATCCATTGCCACTTCACCAACGCTTCGTTGGGTGCGCTGCACTAGCGCAAGCGACATGCCGCTGCCGGCCGCGCTTGCCACGCCGCTGTCTCACGTCGCCGGAATGTCGAGCCGCAGCACGGACTTGCGCCTGCAGGCCTCGACACACGGCGACAACTCCCCGTCCCAGCATGTGGCTTCCGTCGCGACTCCGCCTGCGACAGCTATCGCAGCCCATGTCCGCGACGCCGCGACAAATCCCCGCTGCAGCGACAGCTGTCGCTTTCGAAGGCGACCACCGTCCCGCCTGATGCCCCGAATAAAGCCATTGCCGACAAGCACTTGCCGGCGGCTACACGCGCTGTCACGGCCGCTGTGACCGATGGCATATCGGTTGCCCCTTTGATGACGCCGCCAGACGGCACGCCCCCAGGTTCTTGACCTCGGAGGCGTCCATAAAAACGTGAAGGAGGAGCAACACGATGTCCAGAATTCTCAATGGCCGGTTCCGGCAGATTTCCACTGCGCTCGGTACGGCCTTGCTGTCGCTATGCGCCTCGGGTCCCGCTGCGGCGATCACCTTCGACGTCATCGGCCCGGGCGAGTACGACCTGCCGGTGGACTTCAAGCCGTTCAACGTCTTCGTCCAGTACGCCACCGTGCAGGACAACGAAAAGGTCCGTGATGCCAGCGGCAACAAGGTCGACGGCGACGGCAGCCAGCTGATCTCCGGTCTGTCCAAGTACGTGCGCTTCTGGTCGCCGGAATGGAACCGGAAGATCGGCCTCGCCTACGAAATCATCGTGCCCGAGATCGGCGTCCGCAACGAGGCGGGCGGCTCCTACTCCGGCGGCCTCGGCGATCCGCTGACCGGCTTCGCAGCCTGGTATCGGCCGACCGACAGTTCGACGCTCGGCGTCCAGTCGTTCCTCGTCGTGCCGGTCGGCAATGACTCGGTCAGCGACACCAACTGGAAGAACCTGACCAGCCTGTTGTGGAACTGGAAAGGCGGCAAGTTCCAGGTCACCGGCAACGGCGGTCTGGTCTGGCAGGGCGAGCGCACCAACGGCATCAAGCCCGCCGTGACCTGGCACACCAACAACCGCTTCGGCTACCGCATCGCCAAGTACTTCGAACCGTTCTTCGGTCTCGACTACGAGTACAACGGCGCGAAGAACGGCGCACCGAAGAGCTGGGCCTTCGATGTCGGTGCCGGCGTGGTGCTGCACACCTTCGACAACCAGTCGATCGCGCTGCGCTATTCGACCACCGTCGACGGCGCCAGCCATTCGCAGAACGACAGCCTGAACGTCAAGTACGCCTACGTCTGGTGAGCCGGGCGCCCCACCCGCGCTACCGATCCAGTTCCCCGAAAACCCGGCCGCCAGGCACGCCCTGAGCCCACGCGGCGAACGGCTGTCGCCGCGCGCCGCCCAGCACTTCCCAAGGAGAACCCCCAAAAATGTCCAGCGAGTATCAGAACTACATCGACGGCCGCTTCGTCGCCCATCGCGGCAACACTATCGAGGTCCACAACCCCGCCACCTTCGAGCTGATCGCCCGGGTGCCGGATGCCGGTGCCGAGGTCGTCGACGAAGCCGTGGCCGCCGCCCGGCGTGCACAGCCCGCCTGGGAAAAGCTGCCGGCGATCCAGCGGGCCGGCTACCTGCGCAAGATCTCCGCGAAGCTGCGCGAGAACGTCGAGATGCTGGCGACGATCATTGCCCGCGAGCAGGGCAAGGTCATGCCGCTGGCGCGGGTCGAAGTGAACTTCACCGCCGACTACATCGACTACACCGCCGAATGGGCGCGCCGTCTCGATGGCGAAGTGCTGACCAGCGACAGAGTCGGCGAGCACATCTTCCTGCTGCGCAAGCCGCTGGGCGTGGCCGCCGGCATCCTGCCGTGGAACTTCCCGTTTTTCCTGATCGCCCGGAAGATGGCGCCGGCGCTGATCACCGGCAACACCGTGGTGATCAAGCCCAGCGAGGAAACGCCGCTCAACGCCTTCGCTTTCACCAAATTGCTGGCCGAGACCGATCTGCCGCCCGGCGTGTTCAACCTCGTGTGTGGCGGCGGTGCCAGCGTCGGCGCGGCGCTGACCGCGCACAAGGGCGTCAACCTGATCACCTTCACCGGCAGCGTCGGCACCGGCATCCGCATCATGCAGGCCGCCGCTCCGAATCTGACGCGGGTCAATCTCGAACTCGGCGGCAAGGCCCCGGCTATCGTGCTGAACGATGCCGATCTCGATCTGGCAGCGAACGCCCTGGTCGCCTCGCGGGTGATCAACACCGGACAGGTCTGCAACTGCGTCGAGCGGGTCTATGTGCAGCGCGGCATCGCCGAAGCGCTGACCGAGAAGCTGGTGCAGCGCATGGCCGCGACGCGTTTTGGTGATCCGCTGGCCGACGAGACGCTGGACATGGGCCCGCTGGTCAATCAGGCCGGATTGGCCAAGGTCGAGCAGCTGGTCGACAGCGCTCGAGCCGCAGGTGCCGAAGTGCTCACCGGCGGCAAGCGGGCTGATCTCGCACGCGGCTACCACTACCTGCCGACCGTGGTCGCCGGCTGCACCTCCGACATGGCGATCATGCGTGACGAGATCTTCGGCCCGGTGCTGCCGCTGCAGATCGTCGACGACCTCGACGAAGCCATCGCCCGCGCCAACGACTCCGACTACGGGCTCACCTCGTCGATCTTCACGCGCGACATCAACGCCGCGATGAAGGCGGTCCGCGAACTGCAGTTCGGCGAGACCTACATCAACCGCGAGCACTTCGAAGCGATGCAGGGCTTCCACGCCGGCCGCAAGAAATCCGGCATCGGCGGTGCCGACGGCCATCACGGCCTGCTCGAGTTCACCGAAACCCACGTCGTCTACCTGCAGACGTCCTGAACAGAGGACTCATCACGATGAGCAAACCGAGCCCACACGATGCCTGCGCCTGCTGCGCGGCCGAGCTGCCGACCAACAGCGGCCGCCGCCAGATGCTGACCGGTGCACTGAGCCTGGCAGCACTCGCCGCGACCAGCCTGCCGGCCATGACGCAGGACGCAACCGCTGCCCGCAGCCTGAAACCGCAGCCCGGCGACAAGCTGGCTTTCATGCTCGGCCCGAAGGCCGGCCAGGAAATCCTGCCGGCCGATATCCAGTTCGGCGAGCCGCCGACCCTGGCTTATCCGATGGACACGGCCACCGGCAAAGCGCTGGTGGCCAAGGCCAGCATGTTGACCGTCATCCGTCTCAAACCGGATGACCTCAAGCCTGCCAGCGCTGCGAATTCGGCCGACGGCATCGTCGCCTACTCGTCGCTGTGCACGCACTACGGCTGCCCGATCACCACCTTGCACCCGAGCCAGACGCAGATCGTCTGCAACTGCCACGGCTCGGTGTTCAACGCCGCCGATCGCGGCGTGGTGACCAACGGCCCGGCCCAGCGCCGGCTGGCGATGTTGCCGCTGGCGATCAAGGACGGCGCGGTGATCGTCACCGGCAAGTTCGACGGCCCGCTGGGCCCGCCGACCTGATTCCGCATCCCGACAGACAAACAAGCACCCATCAAAAGCTTCACCAGGAGGAGAAAATAACGATGAAAGTGTCATTGATCACGGCTGCGTTCACCGCAGTCATCACATCCGCAGCGTTCGCTGCTGCGCCCGTCCCCGCATTGCCCGATTACAAGCTGGTCACCGATGCCCGGCTGACCAATCCGGAAGCCGAGAACTGGCTGCTGACCAAGGGCAATTACGAGGGCTGGAGCTACAGCAAGCTCAATCAGATCACCACCGAAAACGTGAGCAAGCTGAAGCCGGTCTGGTCCTCGGCCACCGGCGTCAACTCCGGTCACGAGGCGCCGGCGATCGTCAACGGCGAATACATGTTCGTGGCCACGCCGCACAACCACGTGTTCGCCTACAACGCCAAGACCGGCAAGCCGCTGTGGCACTTCCAGCGTGAAGTGCCGGAAGGCATCGGCGCTCTGCACCGCACCAACCGCGGCGTATCGCTGTGGAAGGACAAGGTCTATGTCGGCAGCGTCGACTGCATGCTCAGCGCGCTCGACGCCAAGACCGGCAAGCTGCTCTGGGATGCGCAGGTCTGCGATTGGGAAACCGAGAGCGCCTACATCACCTCCGCTCCGCTGATCGTCAAGGGCAAGGTGCTGATCGGCCCGTCCGGCGGCGAGTTCGGCGTGCGCGGCTTCCTCAAGGCTTTCGACGCCGAAACCGGCAAGCTGGCCTGGACCCGTTACGCGGTGCCGGCACCGGGCGAGAAAGGCTCGGAAACCTGGCCGCAGACCGGCGAGTGGAAGGACGCCTGGAAGAAAGGCGGCGGCACCATGTGGATGCCGGGCAACTACGACTCGAAGAACGACGTCATCTACTGGGGCGTCGGCAACGGCGCGCCGTGGCTCGGCGATCAGCGCCCGGGCGACAATCTGTACCTGGCTTCGGTGCTGGCACTCGATCCCGCCACCGGCGACATCAAGAGCCACTTCCAGTACCACTGGAACGACTCCTGGGACTGGGCCGGCATGAACGCGCCAACCCTGGTCGAGTACACCAAGAACGGCAAGAAAGTGACCGGCATGGTCAGCGCCCAGCGCAACGGCCGCATCTACTGGCTGGACCGTGATGCCAAGGGCAAGATCACCTACAACAAGTCCGAGCCCTACGTCACCAACACGGTGTTCACCAGCGTCGATGCCAAGACCGGCCGCCCGACCTACAACGAAGACCACAAGCCGCACACCAATGAAACTCATACCTACTGCCCGAGCCTCTGGGGCGGCAAGGACTGGCCGTTCGAAGCCTACAACCCGGACACCGGGATGCTCTACATCCCGTACAACGACAACCACTGCCTGACCCTCACCGGCATGATCCAGCCGATCATCCCCGGCACCTGGTCAGCGGGTGTCGACATCAACCGGCTCGACCTGTCGGTGAAGAAGGGCTTCGACCACATCGGCGGCATCCAGGCCTGGGACATCAACAGCGGCAAGGAAGTCTGGCGCGAGAAGTACGCACATTCGTGGAACTGGGGCTCGATCCTGACCACCGCCGGCGGCGTGCTGTTCGCCGGTGGCACCAACGACAAGATGTTCCGCGCCTACGATGCCAAGTCCGGCAAGCTGCTGTGGGAGTTCCCCACTCCGTCCGGCATCATCTCGCCGCCCAGCAGCTTCTCGATCGACGGCAAGCAGTACATCGCCGTGGTCTCCGGCTACGGCGTCGATGCCCAGTGGATCCAGGGAAAGATGCATGGCCTGGCCGGCTGGGATGAGAAGGTTCCGGAAGGCGGCAGCGTCTGGGTGTTCGCACTCGGCAACTGATCGTCGAGGGTGCTTCGAGCCGCCCGGTGCTCAGAAGAGGATCGGGCGGCTTGTCCTTGTCAGTGAATGTTCCTGCCAAGGCTGACGGGATTCAGCCGACCACGACGTTGATGTCTGTCAAAGCGGCTTGGTGTAATCGGCCAGTGTCGGAAACACCTGCGCGTCTTCGAAGAATCGGCCTTCCTCGTAGCTGCCGATCGCCGTCCGCTCGCGGATGCGCCAACCCTCGGGATGACGCGCGAGCAGGTCGTGGTAGTAGCCGCCCAGAATCCAGTTGGCGCGCGTTCCGTCCTTCAGGATCTGCACGTGCACCGCATGCACGGTGCTGGTGGTGCGCGCGAGCTTGCCATCGCTCTCGAATTCGATCACCGGCGGCGAGACCAGATGCTGCGTCGCATAACAGCGCTCGTGGAACGATATGGCGACATCGATGCCTCCCGGCATCGAGAACTCGACGAACTGACCCAACAGGTAATAGTGCTGCCGGGCGTTCTGCTCGAATGCCCTGGGAAGCAATTCGCGATGCCGCTTGTGATCGTAGGCACGCGCGACCAACTGGATCGTGCGGGTGATCGCCAGTTCGTCTTCAACGCTGGTGTTCGACATGACAGGATTCTCCGTCCAGAGGAGCAGCGGCTCAGACCAGCGTCTCGGCTTCGGGCGCTTTGCCTTTCACCTCGCTTTTCACCTGCAGTGACGCCAGGAACGCGGCGATCTGCTGGGTGATCTCGGCCGCCCGCGGAACATAGCGGGACATGTAGAACACGGCGTGAACGAGCCCCTCCAGGCGATGGATGCGCACGGGCACGCCAGCCGCCTGCAGCGCACGGCCGTAGTCCTCGCCTTCATCGCAGGTCGGATCGCACTCCGCAGACAGGATCAACGCGGGCGCAAGACCAGCCAGCGACTTTGCGCGGCCCGGGGAAGCCAGTGGCGACGCGGCCTTGGCTATGTCGCCGAGGTAGGCGCCCCACATACCCAGCGCAGCGATGGTCTTCAGCACCGGCCCGTTGGCGTACTCGACTCTCGAACGCGTGTTCGCTTCAGCATCCATCGTCGGATAGAGCAGCACCTGGCCGCTCAGCACAGGACCACCTTCATCGCGCGCCCGCTGGGCCGCGACGGCAGCGAGCGAGCCGCCTGCGCTTTCGCCCATCACGACGAGTCGCTTCGGATCGCCGCCGTGCCGGGCGATGTTGGCAGCCGTCCACTTCAGGGCCGCGAAGCTGTCATCCGTCGCCGCAGGGAACGGCGCTTCCGGCGCCAGCCGGTAACTCGGCGCGACCACGATTGCCTGCAGATCGTCGGCCATGCAACCACAGACACCGGCGCACATGTCGATGCTGCCGGCGATGAATCCGCCGCCGTGCAGATAGACGATCACCGGCAGCGGTCCTTTCGCGTTCCTGGGCCGATAGATGTAGACCGGACGCGCATCTGCGGGACCGGGATAGGTGGTCTCGATCCGTTCGACGGACGCCGGCACCGGCTTCTGCAGACCGATGAAGCTCTCGACCACGCTGCGTGCCTCGTCGACCGAGCATTCCTCGAGCGGCTTGGCTTCCTCCATCAACATGGCGCCCACCACGAGTGCCGCACCGGCGTCGATGCGGACCATCGGCGGCACGCGGTCTGCCGGTGCACCGTCGATGCGGAAGCCCGCGTAGCCGTTGTCCACCACGTCCCTGCACATTTCGCGGTACAGCGGCGCCGAGCCGGCGAACATGAACACGCTGCGCGGCTTGCCGGGAATGTTGGCGCCCATGTACCAGGAGTTGGCGCGCGGGAAGAGCGTCATGTTGAGCGTGTCGCTGACCATCTTGAACCAGGCCAGTTCCGCCGCCTCGTCCGCTTCGAAGGTCTTCGCGCCCTTGTCGAGTACATGCCGAATCGCGTCGACCGCGAAGTTGACATGATCCTCGATCGCCAGCGGGTTGTTGTAGAGGATGACGGCGCTGGTCGGGCCAGTGATGGTGAACAGGTTGGGAAACCCGGCGCTGGCGATGCCGAGGTAGGTCCGGGGACCATGCGCCCAGCGATCTTGCAGACGCAGTCCGTCGCGGCCCACGATGTTGAGCGCGAGCAGCGCGCCGGTCACCGCGTCGAAGCCGGTGGCCAGCGCGATCGCATCGAACTCGTGCTCCTTGCCGCCGATGCGAATTCCTTTCTCGGTCACTTCCTCGAGCGGCGTGGCGCGCAGGTCGATCAGGCTGACGTTTTCGCGATTGAAGGCCTCGTAGTAGCCCTCTTCGACGGTCGGCCGCTTGGTCGCATACGGATGATCCGTGGGGCACAGGATCTCGGCCACCGCAGGGTTATTGACCTTCTCGCGGATCTTCCCGCGCACGTACTCCGCCACGGTGGCGTTGGCGCGCTCATCGGTCAGCAGGTCGCCATAGCTCGATACCAGCAGGTTGAAGCCGCCCCTTTCCCACAGCTCGTCGTAGCGCGCACGCCGCGTTTCCGGGCTGACCTCCAGCGCACTGGGTTCGGGGTTCTGGTAGGGCACGCCGAGGAAACGCAGCCGCGACTTGTCGCGCAGCTGCTGCGCGTTCTTTGCGTTCCACTGCTGCTGCTCGGGAGTGAGCTTCTTGTTCTGCATCGCCACCGCGTAGTTCGGCGTGCGCTGGAAAACGGTCACCTGCGCGGCCTGTTTCGCGATCTGCGGAATCAGCTGGATGCCGCTCGATCCGGTGCCGATCACACCGACCCGCTTGCCGGTGAAGTCGACGCCCTCGTGTGGCCAGCTGCCGGTGAAGTACACCGGCCCCTTGTAGCGCTCGAAGCCGGGAAATTCGGCCTGCGACTTGGGCACCGTCACGTTGCCGCTGCCGGCAACGACGAAGCGCGCGACGATGGTTTCTCCGGTGTCCGTGCTCACCGTCCAGCGCGCATCTACCTCGCTCCAGACCATCGAGGTGACGCGCTGTCCGAACCGGAAGGAGCGGCGCAGATCGAACTTGTCCGCCACGAATTCGAGGTAGCGCAGGATCTCCGGCTGGCCGGCGTAGCGCTCGGACCATTGCCATTCGCGCTGGAGCTCGTCGGAGAACGAGTACGAGTAGTGGACCGATTCGATGTCGCAACGCGCACCGGGATAACGGTTCCAGTACCAGGTGCCACCCACGCCGCCAGCGGCGTCGATGCCAAGGACATTGAGTCCAAGATCGTCACGCAGTCGGTGGGTGGCGTACAAACCGGCGAAGCCGGCTCCGATGACGACGACGTCGAACTGCTGGTTCATGCTGTTCTCCTCACGCGTATGAGCCGCCTCTGATGAGCGAGCTGGCGCTAGGATGTCCGGCGACGCTGCCCAGGACTTGGCAGAATCCGCAAATAATCTGGCAAATTCCGCATTGATCAAGGGTCTGTTGACATTACTTTGGTCGTTGCGGCGGAGGTCGTTTTTGCCCAG
>NZ_CAISIQ010000065.1 GCF_903885465.1 uncultured Nevskia sp. | reverse complement strand
TGCCGCGCGCGGCGCCGGTGACCAGTGCGACCTTGCCATCGACACGAAAGGGGTCGGTAGAGTTCATGTGCAGGGTTCTCCGGTATGGGGTGGTGATTCAGGCCTTGCAAAGAATCTGTGCGAGCACCTTTGCAAGCGCGTCCGCAGGATTTGCTTCCTTGCCGCTGGAGCGGAATCCGACATGGGTATCCGGACGAACCAGGATCGCGCCGCCGTCCTCGACCTGTTTCAGCTGCGCCCAGGTACCGGTCGGATCGGCGTAGTCACCACCCTCGCCGATCACATAGGCATCGATGGTCACGCCGTGTTTCTTCCCGGCGGCTGCGGCGGCTTCCTTCCAGGCCTTGCCCTTGGCATCGGTCAGCAGCACGAAGCGGCCATGACCGGTGATGTCGTGCGTCGAAACCTTGCCGTTTGCGCCTTCCAGCCAGGCATGCGGCAGGCGATGACCGGGGCGCGTGGTGACCACGTAGTTGACGCCCATCGGATCGCGCGCCGGTGCCGGTGTACCGTCGGCCACCACGGCGTTGCCGTCATAGTGGAAGCCCATTTCGAGATCGTGCGCGCAGAACTCCATGCGCTGCGTCTGCAGCACTTCGTGCATGCGCGCGCGAGCCCAATCGCCTTCGTAGCCTTCGGAGATCAACGTGTGGAACGCGCCGGCATTGACCTCCGGCGGCGCGCCCGGAATCAGGCCGAAGCCGGCGTCAGTGACGAAGTGGTTCATGAACGTGAACAGCGCCCACTTGGTGTTGCGTGCGGCCACCGGGCGACGCTCCTGCTCGTAGCTGTCGAGCAGCTTCAGCGAGGCTTCGCCCTTGACCAATGCGGTGAGCTTCCAGGCCAGGTTGTGCGCATCCTGGATGCCGGAATTCAGACCCAGCCCGGTTGTCGGTGGATGGCGATGCGCCGCATCGCCGATCACCACGCAGCGGCCGCCCTGATACTTGTTGGCGAGGATCGCTTCGACGATCCAGTGGCTGACCTTGTGCACGTGGATATCGAGGTCCGGCAGCTTCAGCAGCTCGCGGATGCGCGGCACGATCACGCTCTCGTCGAAGTCGGGATCACCGGGACGAAACGCGAAGTGGAACACCCATTCTTCCGAGCGCCGGTCGTAGTGCGTCGGGCCCATCGCTACCATCGCGCCACTGCCCCAGCCGCCGCCGCCTTCGGGATTGATGAACCAGCGGATCAGCGGCGCATCGTCGTCGATGTGCTTCGACAGGTCCGCCGTGAAATGCGTGCTGACCATGTCGATGAGATTGGTCGGGCCTTCCAGCTCGATGCCCAGCTTGGGGCCGATGGTGCGGCCACGATCGGCGCCGACCAGGAACTGCGAGCGCACCTGATAGGTCTCGCCGCTCTTGAGGTCCTTGATCAGCGAGGTCACGCCGTCGGCGTCCTGCTCGAAGCTCAGCAGCTCGTTGCCGAAGCGTACGTCGCCCGGCGCGCCGCGTTCGGCGAAATCCTTGAGCACAGGCTCCAGACGCAGCAGCGGCAGATTGGCCGACAGCACGGCGCTGTCTCTGGTGTACATGTCATACAGCGCACCACCGCCGAAGGCATCCATGCGGTAGATGGTCTTCTGATCGAGGGGGCCGTCGCCGCCCAGCGAAGTGAGCCAATGCACTTGGTGCATGTTCTCGAACTTGGTGCCGCGCTGGTAGATGGTGTCGGCAACGCCGTACTCGCGGAAGATCTCCATCGTCCGCTGGTTCAGGTAATGCGCCTTGGGCAGATGCGAGGTCGAATCGTGGCGCTCCACCAGCAGCGACTTGGTGCCCTGTGCCGACAGGAAGATCGACAGGCTCAGGCCGGAACCACCACCGCCGCAGATCAGGACCGGCGTTTCGAGGGTTTGCATGTCGTGGCTTCCAGGTAAGAGTTCAGTGAGCCGGCTGCAGGATCTGCTGCAGGGCCTGTTTCAATTCGTGATGCGGATCGGCAACGCCTTGCCTGGCACGCCAGGCGACGATCGCATCCGGGCGCACCAGCAGTGCTCCGGTTTCCTCGACTTCGGACAGCGCCTGCCAGGCGCGATCGGCGTCCAGCGCATCACCATCCGGCGCGATGCGAACCACCCGCAGCGGCGGCTTCAGTTCGTCGGCCAGCTGGCGCGCCGCTTCGCACCACGGCTTGCCCTTGGCGTTGGCGATCAGCACGAAGCTCGCTTTGTCGTCGAGCAGATCATGAGTCGAGATGCGCAGACCATCGCGTTCCAGCCAGGCGTGCGGCAGACGATGACCGGGCCGCGTGGTCGGTACATAGACCGTGCCCCAGGGGTCGCGGGCCGGCGCTGGCGTGCCGTCCGGCACTCGCGCGCCCTGCTCGTAGACATAGCCGAGTTCGACATCGTGGTCGTACATCTCGACACGATGGGTATTGAACACTTCGGCGAGGCGCGCGCGGCGCATGCGGCCGTCCGGCGTGTCGGCGAACAGGCCGGAAATCTCGTTGTCCTCGTCCGGCTGGCCAACCGCTTCATAGACGTTGGCCGGATGGATCGCGAAGATCGAAGCAGCGCTGAGCAGATGATTCCAGTAGCTCGACAGCGCCCAGGCCACGTTGAAAGAACCGATCGGCCGGCGCTCGGCTTCGTAGCTGTCGAGCAGCGCCGCACCCGCCTGCCCGCGCGTCACCAGGGCCAGCTTCCAGGCCAGGTTGTGCGCGTCCTGGATGCCGGTATTCAGGCCCAGCCCGGACGCCGGCGGATGACGATGCGCGGCATCGCCAGCCAGGATCACTCGGCCGAACTGGTAGCGCTCGGCAAGCACGGCTTCGATCATCCAGTGGCTGATCTTGTGAACCTGCATCTGGAGATCCGGCAGCTTCAGCAGTTCACGAATCTGTTGGCTGACCACGGCTTCATCGAACTTCGCCGGATCATCCGGCGCAACCATGAAATGGAAAATCCATTCCTTGCTGTGCCGGCCCCACTTCGCATCGTCGCCACCGGCCGGCACCAGCGCACCGCTGGCCAGCGGGCCGCGGCGCGTCGGGTGAATGAAGAAATGCAGCATCACCCGATCGTCGAGCAGCACTTTCGACAGATCGGCCGTGAAGTGCACGGTGACGTTCTTCGCCAGGCCCGACGGCCCGATCATCCTGTTGCCCAGCGCCTTGCCGATCGTGCGGCCGCCATCGGCCCCGATCAGATACTGGGCTCGCACGGTCGATTCCTCGCCGCTGGTGACATCGCGGATCGTCGCGCTCACGCCATCGGCATCCTGCGTGAAGCCGAGCAGCTCGGTACCGAAGCGCAGACGGCCCGGTGCTCGGGCATCGGCATGACGACGGAAGATCGGCTCGGAGCGGATCAGCGGCAGGTTGGCGCTGCGGCAAGCGCTGTCACGCTCGTAGATCGCGCGCTGCGAGTCACCGCTGCCGCCGATGCCGTCCATCTCGTGGATCACCTTGCGATCGTGCGGGCCATCGCCGCCGAGCGTGGTCAGCCACATCGCACGGCTCATGTTTTCCGGCGGCGTGCCCATCGCGTAGATGTCGTCAGCCACGCCATGCTGGCGCAGGATCTCCATGGTCCGCTGATTGAGGTAATGCGCCTTCGGCAGATTGGCCAGCCTTGTGCTGCGCTCGACGCACAGAAAATCGACGCCGAGATCGGCAAGGAAAATCGACAGATTCAGGCCGCAGCCACCGGCTCCGACGACCAGCACGTCGACATTGATCGTGGTCACAGGTGGCGTTCAGAACACTGGTTCAAGGATTGCTCGCTTCGACTGGCGGCGACATACCAGGCGTTGTTCAGATAGCGCGCAGTGGTCATTAGGCTATTCCGCCAGCGCTTCGCGGACTGTCGCCGAGGCCACCCATTTCTGGATGGTCTCGATCGAATGGCGGAGCAGGAATTCACCATCCTGCAGGATGATCTCGGTCTTGCCGCCGGACTCCATCGCCTTCTGCTGACGTTCCAGATTGCCGACGTCCTCGAGGAAGATTTCCGCCATGCGGCAGCTGTAATGTTCCTGCTGGAAGCGCTGGCGGACGTCGGCCGCAACCGGCGTGTGCATTCTCGCCACCCAGCGCGTGGTGTTCACCGACAGCGGCCAGAACTCCAGGGTGAAGAAGCCGCCGGGCGAATAGAAGATCAGGAAGTTGGGAAACAGCCAGCAGATCTCGGTGGCCCAGTTCGGCACCTTGTTCGGGTTGATCGCCGGATGGTTCTGCAGCGCCTGCATGTCGGCCGCATCGTTGGCGCCCAGCGTGTTGCCGGTATCGATGTTGCTGTAGGCAAGACGCTCGATCAGCGACGATTCCGGCGGCACGTAGTTCGGGTTGCCGAAGGTGGTCATCGTGCGATGGGCGCCGCGCACGTTGCCGCTCAGCGGCCGCGCGTAGCGGTTGCTGTCGTTGGCGAAGGTGTCGCCCAGGGTCGACGGGTGCAGCACCGGCACGTGGTAGGACTCGCAGAAGGCATCGATGGTCACCTTCCAGTTGGCACGCATGCTGGTCACGTCGACGGTGAACGCCTGCGTGGCGGCCGGGGCCGGCGCATCGCGGAAGACTTCACCGAAGTTGCCGAGGAACTCGGTCAGCGTCACTTCCGGCTGCTTCTGCAGGTTGATGAAGATCCAGCCTTCCCAGGTCTCGCAGGCGATCGGCGTCAGGCCGCATTTCTTCATGTCCAGATCGAAGAAGTTGGCACGATCCGGCACGCCGATGCAGTCACCGGTATTGCGATAAGCCCAGTTGTGATACTTGCAGACGAAGCGGCTGCCCTTGCCCGAGGTCTCGTGCACGACCAGGTTGGCGCGGTGCGAGCAGACGTTGTGGAAGGCGCGAATCTGATCCTTGGCATCGCGGGTGATCAGCGCGATGACGCCGCAGATCTCGATTTCCTTGACGATGAAACTGTCGGCTTCCGGCAGCTGCTCGACGCGGCCCATGCACAGCCAGGCGCGGCCGAAGACGCGATCGCGTTCCTGCTCGTACCAGGCTTGGGAAATGTAGGGCGCGATCGGGATCGGCCCGGTGCCGAGGCCATTCGGCACGGTCAGCTTCGGGAATTCGGTGTTCGGCTTCGGCAGGTCAACGACACTCATGGACACTCTCCCCAATCGAGAAATTGCGGCACACGCGATACAGACGCTTGGCGATCACCAGCCTTGCGGCCAGGGTCCCCGGCCGATATGCATACCGTGTGGAAAGGGCGAAGCGGCGGCGCGCGGCTGACCATGGAATTCCACCGCCATCGCCGCGTGCGGCAGCGACAGCAGCAGGCGCAGCAGCCGGGTCGCGTCGTCCGGCATCGCATCGAGCGGAAACTGTTCGAGATACGCCAGGCCTTCATCGGCGCGTGGCACGGCCGCTTCGTAGAAGCTGCGGATCTCGGCCATCGAGGCGCGAGCCCGGCGATCCCAGCGGATGTCGTTGGTCGCGCCTGCCCAGTATTCGACAAAGGGCTCCAGCGCCTCGAAGCCCGCAGGCAAGGAATTGGGCAGCGAAGCCGGCAATGAAGTCTGCATCTGCATCAGCGTCTCCTCTCTCGCAAGGGAACGATCCGCACTCTGTCGGCGCGGTTCGCCGGTAGCTTTGCCGCTCTGCTTCAGCGCGGCTCGGGTTCGACTCGGTTCTCGATCGCGCCCAGGCCTTCGATCTCGATGCGCACCACATCGCCAGCCTTCAGGTAGCGCGGCGGCTTCGACACGGCGCCGACACCGGCCGGCGTGCCGGTCAGCAACAGATCACCCGGTTCCAGGGTCATCGCCTGCGACAGGTGTTCGATCATCGCGTAGACATCGAAGACCATTTCACGAGTATTGGAGTCCTGGCGGACTTCTCCATTCACGGTAGCGCGGATGGCCAGCGCCTGCGGATCGGCGATCTCGTCGGCGCTGGTGATCCAGGGGCCGAACGGGCAATGCGTGTCGAAGGACTTGCCAACCACGAACTGCGAGGTGCGCAACTGCCAGTCACGAACGCTGACATCGTTGGCGCAGCAGTAACCGGCGATCGCGGCCTTGGCCTGCTCGCGCGTGGCATGGCGAACCTTCTTGCCGATGACGATGGCCAGCTCGGCTTCGTAGTCGAGCTTGGTCGAAACACTGGGCAGGTCGATATTGCTGTGAGGACCATTCGCGGAGGTCGTCATCTTCGCGAACCAGGTCTGCACTTCGGGCAGCGCCATGTTCGCTTCGAGCGCGTGATCGCGATAGTTCAGGCCCAGCGCCAGAATCTTGCCGGGGCGCGGAATCGGCGCCAGCAGATGAACATCGGTCAACTTGTGGTCAGGCTGGGTGGCGGCGATCTTGTCCAGATCGGCACGCAGGCCCGACAGTGCTTCCAGCAGGCCGAGCATCGTCTCTGGGGCCTGCGGCAGATGGCGCGCAATGTCGTGCAAGCCATCACCGACTACCAATCCGATCCGTGCCTTGCCGCCGTTCACGGTGTACGTCGCAAGCTTCATCGTCTCTCCTCCAGCGGTCCACTTTGAAAATGGACTCAAGTCTTGTCATCGATTGGCTTGCAACCAGTCACTGGCTGCATGCCCTCGAAATTTGAATTGACCATATGGTAAGAATGTGCAGAATGCAAGCACCCGCGGCACACACTCGGGATGCGACAGGAGAGGAGAAACCATGAACGCAGACAGTCTGGCGACCACGCCGGCGCGAACCCAGGCAGCGGCTCCGGCCAAGGCCCCCAACGGCACAATCGTGCCGACCAAGCTCGCGCATTACGTCATCCGCGCCAAGCATTTCGAAGCGATGCTCAGCTGGTACCGCACGGTGTTCCACCTGCGCACCACCTTCGAAGCGCCGGTGATCGCCTTCCTCAGCTATGACGAGGAACATCACCGCATCGCCTTCCTGAACACCGCGCATCTGCCGAGCCCGGACACGATGCGCACCGGCATCGACCACGTCGCTTTCACCTATGCCGATCTGCCGGCGCTGCTGCACACCTGGCAGCGATTGAAGACCGCAGGCATCGAGCCGTTCTGGTGCATCAACCACGGCCCGACCACCTCGATGTACTACCGCGATCCGGATGGCAACGAGGTCGAGCTGCAGGTCGAGAACTTCGACACGCTCGCCGAATCGACAGCCTGGTTCAGCTCGGCGGCATTCGAGGCCAATCCGATCGGTGTCGATTTCGATCCCGAGGCGCTCAGCGCCAAACTGCACAGCGGTACGCCGATCAACAAGCTGCTGCAGCAGGGCGCAGCACCCGTTGCGCCGGGCAAGGCCTATCAGTTCACGACGCTGCCACCGCCGCCAGGTGCAGCATGAGTAGCTCGGAAAAGACCGCAGCCATCGAAGCCTGCACCGCGCTGTGCAAGGCCTACGGCACGCTGGCCGATGCCAACAAGGCCGATGAGTTCGCTCGCCTCTATGTCGAGGATGGCGTGTTCGATCGCATGGGCCAGCTGATCAGCGGCCACGCGGCGATCCGTGAAGTGATCGCCGGCCGCCCGGCGGGTACCTGGTCGAAACATGTCTGCAGCAACATTCGCATCACCGTCGATGACGATGGCCGGAATGCCTCTGGTGTCGTCGATCTCGACATGCAGCGCGGCATCGCCGGCAACGACGAGGTGCAGCGCCTGCGCGGCATCTATCACGATCGCTACACGCTGACCGCCGAGGGCTGGCGCATCCAGTTGCGCAAGGTCGTGCTGGTTCCTTCCTAGCAGCACTCACGCCGCCATCCGTCTCCCGGATCGCCGTAACTTCGTTCGCTGAACCATGGCGGCCGCGCCGCGGCTTCCGGAGGCTGCTCATGTCCGCAGAAAATCCTCGTGCCCGTGGCCTGTCCACCGTCAGCCTTCCCGATGCCGATCCACAGGAAACGCGCGAATGGCTGGATGCGCTGGATTCCGTGCTCGCGGGCGGTGGCGGTGAGCGTGCGCAGTATCTGATCCAGCAGCTCGAGGCGCGGCTGCGCGATCGTGGCGCCGTGGCGCTGGCGCAGCCGTACTCGTCCTATCGCAACAGCGTGCCACTCGATCAGCAGGGCGCCTATCCGGGCGATCTGGCGATCGAGGAACGGATCGTGGCGATCCTGCGCTGGAATGCGCTGGCGATGGTGATGCGCGCCAACGCCGCGTATGGCGATCTCGGCGGCCATGTCGCGAGCTATGCGTCGGCAGCGGAAATCTTCGAAGTCGGCTTCCAGCATTTCTTCCATGCCCGCAGCGACAGCCACGGCGGCGATCTCATTTACTTCCAGCCGCATTCGGCGCCTGGCGTCTACGCCCGCGCTTTCCTGGAAGGCCGCCTGAGCGAAGACCAGCTCGGCCACTACCGGCAGGAACTCGCCGGCGGCGGCCTGTGTTCGTATCCGCATCCCTGGCTGATGCCGGAGTTCTGGCAGTTCCCCACCGGCTCGATGGGCCTCGGCCCGATCAGCGCCGTCTACCAGGCGCGCTTCCTGCGCTATCTGCGTGATCGCAAGCTCAGCGCCACCGATGGTCGTCACGTCTGGGGCGTGTTCGGCGATGGCGAAATGGACGAACCGGAATCGATCGCCGGCCTCACGCTCGCCGCCCGCGAAAAGCTCGACAACCTGACCTTCATCGTCAACTGCAACCTGCAGCGTCTCGACGGCCCGGTACGTGGCAACGGCCAGATCATCCAGGAGCTGGAAGCGCTGTTCACCGGCGCCGGCTGGAACGTCATCAAGGTGCTCTGGGGTTCGGACTGGGACGCGCTGTTCGCGCGCGACACCGAGCACACCTTGCTGCGCATCTTCGCCAACACGCCGGATGGCGAATACCAGACGCTCGGTGCCAAGGACGGCGCCTACAACCTCGCCAACTTCTTCCTGCAGGACCCGGCGCTGGCCAAGCTGGTGGCGCACATGTCCGATGCCGAGATCGATGCGCTGAAGCGCGGCGGTCATGACCTGCGCAAGCTGCACGCGGCCTTTGCCGCCGCCAAGGCCCACAGGGGCCGGCCCACGGTGATCCTGGCCAAGACCAAGAAAGGCTATGGCATGGGCAGCGCCGGTGAATCGCGGATGACATCGCACCAGGCCAAGAAGCTCGACATCGAAGGCCTGAAGGTATTCCGCGACCGCTTCCATCTGCCGCTGTCCGACGAGGACTGCGCCAGCCTGCGCTTCTATCGTCCGGCCGAAGACAGCATCGAGCTGCGCTACCTGCGCCAGCGTCGTGCAGCGCTCGGCGGTTATCTGCCGGCGCGCCGCACCAGTGCCGATGCCGTACCGGTGCCGGCCATCGACAGCTACGCCGCATTCGCGCTGCAGGCCGACGGCAAGGAGATGTCGACGACCATGGCCGCCGTGCGCATGCTCGGTGGCCTGCTCAAGGACAAGCAGCTGGGCCCGCGCATCGTGCCGATCGTTGCCGACGAAGCGCGCACCTTCGGCATGGCCAATCTGTTCAGACAGGTCGGCATCTATTCACCGGTCGGCCAGTTGTACGAACCGGAAGATGCGTCGTCGATGCTGTCGTATCGCGA
This sequence comes from uncultured Nevskia sp., assembly GCF_903885465.1. Classification (GTDB taxonomy): domain Bacteria; phylum Pseudomonadota; class Gammaproteobacteria; order Nevskiales; family Nevskiaceae; genus Nevskia. The sequence goes on along the minus strand of NZ_CAISIQ010000065.1, from coordinate 8,825 downwards.
AGCGACCGACGGCCAGTTGCTCGAAGAAGGTATCAACGAAGCCGGTGCCCTCGCCTCGTGGACCGCGGCCGCCACCTCGTACAGCGTCAGCGGCGTGCCGATGCTGCCGTTCTACATCTACTACTCGATGTTCGGCTTCCAGCGAGTCGGCGATCTGATCTGGGCTGCGGCCGATCAGCGCGCCCGCGGCTTCCTGCTCGGCGCCACCGCCGGCCGCACCACCTTGGGCGGTGAAGGTCTGCAGCATCAGGACGGCAGCAGCCAGCTGATCGCGTCCACGGTGCCCAATTGCCGCAGCTACGATCCGACCTTCGCCGGCGAGCTCGCGGTGATCCTCGACCACGGCATGCGGCGCATGCTGGAACAGCAGGTCGACGAGTTCTATTACCTCACCGTGATGAACGAGAACTACGCGCAGCCGTCCTTGCCGGCGGATTTGCACGATGCCGTCATCAAGGGCCTGTATCGCTACGGCGGCCAGGCGCCGAAGAAGCCGGTCGCCAAGGTCCGCCTGATCGGCTCCGGCACGATCTTCCGCGAAGTGATCGCCGCCGCCGAACTGCTGGCCCAGGACTGGAATATCGGCTCGGATCTTTACAGCGCCACCAGCTTCAGCGAGCTGTCCCGTGAGGCCGCCGACGTACAGCGCTGGAATCGCCTGCATCCGCTGGAGACGCCGCGTCTCAGCCATCTGGAAACGCTGCTGGCTGGCGACGCGCCGGTGATCGCCGCCACCGATTACGTGCGTGCCTATCCGCAGCTGATCGCACCGTACCTGCAGAGCCGCTTCGTCACGCTCGGCACCGATGGCTTCGGCCGCAGCGATACGCGGCAGGCGCTGCGCCGCTTCTTCGAGGTAGATCGTCACGGCGTGGTGCTGGCCGCGCTCGATGCGCTGGTACGCGATGGAAAGATCAAGGCGAGCCTGCTGGCCGAGGCCATCGCCCGCTACGGAATCGAAGCCGACAGTAGCGCGCCCTGGACGCGCTGAGCGGCAGCGGCAGCAGCATCCATAAAAAAACGAGAGGAGAACTGAAGATGGCGAAAATGAACAACAAAGCGATCATCGTCACCGGCGGCGGCAGCGGTGTTGGCCGGGCCGCGGCGCTGCTGCTGACTGCCGAAGGCGCCCGCGTGATGGTGGCCGATACCAACGAAGCCGGTGGCCGCGAAACCGTGAAGCTCTGCGAGCAGGCTGGCGGCGTGGCGCACTTCATCCGCACCGACATCGCCAGCGAAGCCGAGGTGCAGAAGATGGTCGAGGCCACCGTTGCCGCGTTCGGCCGGCTGGACGGCGCCTTCAACAACGCAGCCATCCCGCAGATCAGCAAGCTGATTCACGAAATGCCGCTGGCCGAATGGCAGCGCGCGCTGGACGTGAATCTCACCGGCACCTTCCTGTGCATCAAGCACGAAGTGAAGGCGATGCTCGCGACCGGTGGCGGCTCCATCGTCAACACCGCCTCCGCTGCGGGTGCGACCGCGTTCCCGATGGCCGCGGAATACGTGTCGAGCAAGCACGCGGTGGTCGGCCTGACCAAAGCAGCCGCGGTGGACTACGGCAGGCAAGGCATCCGCGTGAACGCGATCCTGCCCGGCGCGATCCGCACGCCGATGCTGACCGGCAAGTTCGCCGAGGACCCGAACCTGGAGCCCTATCTGAACTCGGTGCACCCGATCGGCCGTTTCTCCGAGCCGGAGGAAATCGCCGCCGCAGCGGTATGGCTGCTGTCCGATGACGCCTCGTTCGTGCATGGCAGCAGCCTGTCCGTCGACGGCGGCTACATCGCGATGTAGCGAGCGCTTGCAAGGGGCGGCGCTACCCTGCATTGCGCGCAGCATTTCGATGTGCAAGCATATAGTTCACCGGTAAACTATCAGGCGATCATCAAGTGAAAGGCATCGAGCGATTGTCGGCTGTCGAATCGAGCACGCCGCGGATGTCGCGGGCGTTGCCGGACATGCCGATGGCGCCGACCGTGCTGGTCCGCCTGATCCGCATCAGCAGCTTTGGCCTCGGCAACTTCTTCGAGCCGGTGTTCCGCGCACTCGGCACCAGCGAGCACGCCTTCCATGCGCTGTGCTTGCTGGTGGCGAGCGAACAGGGTTCGGCTGCACCCAGCGAACTCAGCGAAATGATCGGCACCAGCCGCGCCAACACCACGCGCATCGTCGAGGAACTGGTGCAGGCCGAACTGGTCACCCGCAGCGTTCACGCCCGCGATGGCCGCCGCCACGAGATCGCGATCACCGCCGCCGGCCGCCAGGCCGTGCGTGACATCGTGCCGAAGATGATCGAACCGCTCGAACGCGCGTTCTCCGGCTTGAGCGCCGAAGAGTTCGCGCTGCTCGACAAGCTGCTGCGCAAGCTGATCGTGTCGCTGGACAACAGTGCACGGGCGATGAGCGCCGCCGCCTGATTTCGCTGGAAACAAACGATTTCATCAGTCCGTCGACGACGATCGACACAACGTGGGGGAGAGTGGAAATGGATGAGAAAACGAGTCTGCGGTATCAGCTGATCAGCGCCTGGTGCGGCCCGGCGTTCGTGGTCACCTTCGTCATCTTCTGGCTGATTCTCGGCCACAACCTGCCGAATCCCTCTCCCAATCTGACGGCCGTGGCGCTGAAGGAGCGTTACCTCGGCAACCTCGGCGAGATCCGCCTCGGCTTCATCATCTCGATGATCACCGTCTGCCTGTACATGCCGTGGAGCTGCGTGCTCGCCGGCCAGATGTCGCGCATCGAAGGCAAGAACATGCCGCTGCTGTCCTACCTGCAGCTGATCGGCGGCGCGCTCACGGTGATGGTGGTGTCGTTCAGCGCGATGTTCTGGGCCGTTGCCGCGTTCCGTCCCGACGCCAGTCCGGAAACTTTCCAGCTGATGACCGATACCGGCTGGTTGTGCATCGATCTGCAGTACGCCTGCACCACCTTGCAGATGGTGGCCGCAGCCCTGGTCGGCCTGGCCGACAAGAGCAAGGTGCCGCTGTTCCCGCGCTGGGTCTGCTATCTGACCATCTGGTGCGGCATCAGCTTCTTCCCGGCCAGCCTCACCGGCGTGATGAAGACCGGTCCGTTCGCCTGGAGCGGCGTGCTGAGCTTCTACTTCCCGTACTTCTGCTGGCTCTGCTGGTACTCCACCGCCAGCATTTTCATGATCAAGGAAATCCGTCGCCGGATGGCCGTCGCCGAGCCGGTTGGCTCCAGCCGTCTCGCGGCTGCCTGATCTAGCGTTCCTGCTCCTTCCCCCGTTCGCGGGGGAAGCTTGGGATGGGGCGGCTGGCTGCAGCGCCCTCTCCCCAGCCCTCCCCCGCTCGCGGGGGAGGGAGTTCGCTGTTCCTTATCCCCGAAGACAATCCACCATGCCAGTCGAGCTGACGGCCCCTGCCTCTGCTGCATCGAAGTCGGCGTTGCGCCTGCCCGGCGATCCCGACATCTGGTTCCTGATCTTTGCCGAGCTGATGACGTTCGGCATGTTCTTCGTCGCCTACGTCGGCTATCGCGCGCTCGAAGTCGATTTGTTCAATGAGTCCCAGCTGTCGCTGGACCGCACGCTCGGCGTCATCAACACGCTGTTCCTGCTGACCAGCTCCTGGGCCGTGGTGACCGCGATCGAATCGGCCCGCAAGAATCAGCTCAAGGCAGTGCCGCGCTATCTGGCGCTGGCGATCGCCCTCGGCGTCGGCTTCATGGTCATCAAGTATTTCGAGTACTCGGCGAAGTTTGCAGCCGGCATCTCGCTGACCACCAACACCTTCTTCAATTTCTATTTCGCGTTGACCATGATCCATCTGGTCCACGTGATCGGCGGCACCATCGTGCTGATCGTGCTCTGGAGCAATGCCCGAGGCGGCAAGTACCACGCCGGCAATACCCGCGGCCTGGAGACTGGCGCCAGCTTCTGGCACATGGTCGATCTGCTGTGGATCTTCCTGTTTCCGCTGCTGTACCTGCTGCGATAACGGAGCCAGCCCATGCCCGCCATCCTGCTCAATCCACACCGCACCTGGCTGATCCTGATCATCGCCACCGCCGCCACTTTCTGGGTGCGCGCCGATGGCCTGGTCGGCATCACCGCTGGCGCTGCCACCCTGGCGATCGCCGCGATCAAGGGCCGCCTGGTGATTCTCGATTTCATGGAACTGCGCCATGCGCCGAACCCCTGGCGCAGCGTCATCAGCGGCTGGCTGATGCTGGTCACCGTGCTGCTGATGGTGGTCTACGCCTTCGGCCCCAGCCTGCTGGCGGGCGTCGACAAGCCCTGATGCTTTTCAACGACGAACAGCGTTCCCTGCAGGAAGCCGCGCGCCGCTTCGCACGCGGTCGGCTGCTGCCGACTTACATGCAGCGCGAGAAGGACGGCGTGACTGATCGCGCGCTGCTGCGCGAGATGGGCACGCTCGGCTTGCTCGGTGTCGATGTCGCGCCTGAACACGGCGGCCTTGGCGTCGATGGCGTCACCACCGGGCTGATTGTCGAGGAGCTGGCCTACGGCGATTTCAACATCAGCGCCATCGTGCTGGTGATGTCGCTGTGTGGCGCGATCATCGCCAAGAATGCCTCGCCTGACGTGGCCGCCGCGTGGTTGCCGCGCATCCCGCGCGGCGACGCGATCCTGGCGCTGTCGATCACCGAACCGGGTGTTGGTTCGGATGCCGGCGCGCTGAAGCTGCAAGCCACGCGCGATGGCGACAGCTACGTGCTGAACGGCGAAAAAGCTTCGACGACCTATTGCGACTGCGCCGACGCCTTCCTGGTCTTCGCCCGCACCGGCACGGTCGAACAAGGTGCGCGCGGCGTCACCGCGTTCCTGGTACCGGCGACCACGCCAGGCATCACGACCACGCGCTATCGCGACGTCGGCAGCCATATGGCCGGCCGCGGCTCGGTGTTCTTCGACCAGGTGCGCGTGCCCGCGGACCATCGGCTCGGCGATGAAGGAAAAGGCTTTTCGCAGGTGATGGCCGGCTTCGATTACTCACGCGCCTTGATCGCGCTGCAGTGTCTGGGCGCTGCGCAGGCCTCGCTTGACGAAGCCTGGGCCTACACCAAGGAACGCGAAGCTTTCGGCGGGCCGATCGCCCGCTTCCAGGGCGTCAGCTTTCCGCTGGTCGAAGGCGAGACCCAGGTCGCCGCTGCCCGACAGTTGTCGTACCACGCGCTGGCGCTGCGCGATGCCGGCCAGGCGCATACCGTGGAGGCGGCGATGGTCAAATGGCTGGCGCCGCGCACCGCCTTCGATGTCATCCACCAGTGCCTACTGACCTTCGGCCATTACGGCTGGACCATGGATCTGCCGCATCAGCAGCGCATGCGCGATGTCATGGGCCTGGAAATCGGCGATGGCACGGCCGGCATCATGAAGATGATCGTCGCCCGCGCTCGCGCCGGACGGGCCGCGACCGAAGAACGCGGCACTGCCGCATGAACGAAGATTTTCGCAATGTGTGATCACGCAGGAAGCTGTACCGAATAGCAGGGTGCCGTGGACCAAGCCCGCAGAGTCGGGCGCGTTCGCGGGAGGAGAAGTGCCCCGTGTCATCGACGGCGAAGGATTCGCCATCGGCGGCAGGTTTTCTGGGGCCAAGGCTGAGGGGAGTGTCTGGGATGGCGCGCCGATCCCGGTGGCCGCGCAAGCGGTCACCGGGCATCCGGTACCAGTCATCAGGCACAAAGCTGCAAGCCGAAAATTGATCATCAGCCGCCACCGAGCGGCATGTACCGGAGGCGCCAGCATGTCGACCCAGGTGCTGTACGAGACACAGGGCGAAGTCGCCCACCCGCAGTCAGGACCCATGGCTTCGAGCAATACGGGCTCAGCGGATGAGACGGTGACCCGCAAGATCTTCTGCGGCGTCTGCGAAGGCTCCTGCGGCCTGGAGGCAACGGTACGCGGCAGCGAGCTGCTCAGCCTGCGCCCAGACCCGGACCACCCGAACACACGCGGCTTCGCCTGTTCCAAGGGGCTCGCCTTCGGCGCCGTGCGCGACGATCCGGATCGCCTGCTGCATCCACTCAAGCGGCAGGCCGATGGCAGCTTTGCCCGCGTTTCCTGGGATCAGGCGCTCGACGAGATCGGCGAGCGGCTCAGAGCCATCATTGCCCAGCACGGCACTGAATCGATCGGCCTCTACCAGGGCAACTCGGTGGCCTGGAATTTCGGCGCCTTCCTGAATCTGTTCGGCATGGCCGGCGCGCTGAAGACCAAGCACCTCTACAGCGCCGCCTCGATCGACATCAACGGCTACTGGGTGATCAGCGAACTGCTCTACGGCAGCAACTTCCTGAACCCGATTCCGGATGTCGCCCGCACCGATTTCATGCTCTGCATCGGCGCCAATCCGGCGGTGTCGCACGGCAGCATGGCCAACATCGGCCGCTTCCGCGACACCATGATGGCGGTGACCCAGCGCGGCGGCAGAGTCGTAGTGGTCGATCCGCGGCGCAGTGAAACGGCGAGCCTGTTCGAGCATGTTCCGATCCGCCCGAATGGCGATGTCTGGCTGCTGGCCGCCCTGCTCAAAGTGATCTTCGACGAGGGTCTGGCCGATCTCGAGGCCCTGCGCGAGCAGACTGCGGGGCACGAGATCCTGCCGCAGCTCCTGGCGCCGCTGGACCTTTCCGCAGCCTCTGCAGCGGCCGGCATTCCGGTCGAGCAGATCCAGCAACTGGCGCGCGACTTTGCCAGCGCGCCCTCGGCCTGCGCCTATGGTCGCTGCGGCATGTCGATCGGCCCGTTCGCCTCGCTCGGCAAATACTTTCTCGATGTCCTGAACATCGCCACCGGCAATCTCGACCGGCCGGGCGGCTGGTGCTTCGGGCGGCCGTTCATCGATCTCGAAACGATGATGCACCGCATGAAGTCCACCGGTTACGACCGCTGGCGGACGCGAGTCGACGACTTCCCCGAAGTGGCCGGCACCTCGCCAGTGGTGAGCATCCCGCGCGAGATCCGCACCCCGGGCAAGGGCCAGATGCGGGCCATGCTGGTGATCGGTGCCAATCCCGCGAGCAGCAGCCCGGCAGCTGGCGAGCTGTGTGCCGCGTTCAGCGAACTCGACCTGCTGATCTCGCAGGACGTCTACATGACTGAAACCAGCCGGCTGGCGCATTACATCCTGCCGCCGACGGTCTGGCTGGAACGCGAAGGCTTTCCGATCTTCACCCAATCGCATGCCGGCGTGCCGCATGCGCAATGGGTGGGGCCGACCGTGCCGCCGCGTGGCGAAGCGCGCGATGACGCCTGGATCATGGATGAGATTTCGCGGCGCATCGGCATCGTGCCGGCGGACTTCCCTGGCGCTCAGCTGCTCGGCAAGCTCGGCCTGCGAGCATCGCCCTCGTTTCTGATGGACGTTGGCCTGCGCACCGGCCCGGAAGGCGACTGGTTCGGGCTGCGGCCCTCGGGCTTGAGCCGGAAGAAGCTGATGGAGCGGAACGGCGCGGTGAAGCTGGCGGATGGCGTTCCCGTTGGCGTGCTGAAGAAGCGCATCTTCACCAAGGGCGGCAAGGTGCAGCTCGATCACGCGCTGATCCGCAAGGAGATGACGCGCATGCTGGCCTTCGATACCACGGTCAGCGACGAGTACCCCTTGAGCCTGATCAGCCTGCGCGAGTTGCGGTCGCAGAACACCTGGCTGCACAACATTCCCAAGCTGATCGCCGGCGATCGGGTGCAGCGTCTGCGCATCCATCCGATCGATGCGGCGCGTTACGGCATCGAGGACGGCGACCCGGTAGAGATCACTTCGCGTGACGGCCAGATCAGCGTGCCGGCCGCGCGGGTCACCGATGAAATGATGCCCGGCAGCGTCGCCCTTCCCCATGGCTGGGGCCATACCGGCGGCTGGCAGCGCGCGGTGGCGGTCGGCGGCTCGGGCTACAACGCCCTGACCACCAACCGGGCCGACTCCACCGATCTGCCCAGCGGCAATGCCACGGTCAACGGCATCGCGGTGCGCGTGCGTTCGCTCAAGTCTTTCGAGGCGGCGGCCTGATGACGTACGTCGTGACAGCGCCCTGCGTGGCGGACTACTCCTGCGTCGAAGTCTGTCCGGTGGACTGTATCCATCCGATGCCTGACGAATCCGGCTTCGACAACACAACGCAGCTATACATCGACCCGGCGACCTGCACCGACTGCGGCGCCTGCGAAGACGCCTGCCCGGTGTCGGCGATCTTCGCGGCGGACAAGCTGCCGAAGCACTGGGCGCACTACGCACGCATCAACGCCGAGCACTTCACGCGCCGCGATGGGGAGCCGGAGCATGTTTGAGCAAGGGCATGAGCGCCCCCTGCGCGTCGCCATCATCGGCAGCGGGCCATCGGGCCTGTATGCCGCCGGTCACCTGCTGGAAACGCCGGCTGGTACCTTCGCCGATGGCCGTCTGAGCCAGCGCGTGCGCAGGTCCGTCGAGGTCGATGTCATCGATCGTTTGCCGACACCCTGGGGCCTGATCCGCGGCGGCGTGGCACCGGATCATCCGGACAAGAAAAAGATCAGCCGGATCTACGATGCCATCGCCCATCGTCCCGGCTTCCGGTTCATCGGCAATGTCCGTGTCGGCGAAACGATCACGCCGGATCAGCTGTCGAGCTGGTACGACGCGGTGATCTATGCCGTCGGCGCGGACGGTGAGCGGCGGCTCGGCATTCCCGGCGAGGCGTTGCCCGGCAGTCACTCGGCGCGCAGCTTCGTCGGCTGGTACAACGGCCACCCGGATTTCAGCGCGCTCGATTTCGATCTGCGCACAGCGCGCGCGGTGATCGTCGGCAACGGCAATGTGTCGATGGATGTCGCCCGCATCCTGCTCAAGCCGGTC
>NZ_CAISIQ010000064.1 GCF_903885465.1 uncultured Nevskia sp. | reverse complement strand
TGTCTTCGATCGCCTGCTCGGCACCGGACAGCACGGCATCGGACACCTGCATCTGGGTGCTCGGACAAAGCTGCTGTAGCTCGGCAACGATGTTCATCAGCAGATCACGCGGAAAGGCCACGTCGACCACCAGCCGCAGATCGGGCTCCCAGCCCTGCTTGAGCTTGCGCGCCAGCAATTCCAGGGTTTCGACCTCGCGCAGCAGCGGCCGGGCACGCTGCAGCAGCACGCGGCCGTGTTCGGTGAGCACCGCCTTGCGGCCTTCGACGACCAGCAGCGGCACGTCCAGCGCTTCCTGCAGCCGGGCGATTGCATAGCTCACTGCCGGCTGGCTCTTGTTCAGCGCCGCTGCCGCCTGCGCGTAGCCGCCGTGATCGATCACCGCGGCCAGCACGGCCCATTGTTCGAGCGAGGTTCTTGCGAGTGCCATGCTCCAAATTATCAAGTTTGTTGATTGATGGCATCCGAAAATCGAGCTTTTTTATCCGATCCCCGAGTTCTATCTTGCTTCCACACCCACCGGAGACAAGGCCATGAACCAGATCAGACTCAGCAACGAACGCGGCCACGCCGATCACGGCTGGCTGAATTCCCACCACAGCTTTTCGTTCGGCGACTACTTCGACGCCGAGCACGTCGAGTTCGGCCCGCTGCGCGTCATCAACGAAGACCGTGTGCAGCCGGGCAACGGCTTCGGCACCCATGGCCATCGCGACATGGAAATCATCAGCTACGTGCTGTCCGGCGAGCTGGCGCACAAGGATTCGCTCGGCAACGGTTCGGTGATCCGCCCCGGTGACGTGCAGCGGATGAGCGCCGGCTCCGGCGTGCGCCACAGCGAGTTCAATCCTTCGCAGGCCAAGCCGGTGCACTTCCTGCAGATCTGGATCCAGCCGAACCAGCAGGGCATCGCACCGAGCTACGAGGAGCAGCGCTTCGAGGAAGCCGAAAAGCGCGGCCGCCTGCGCCTGATCGCATCGCCGGATCAGGCCGAAGGTTCGGTGCTGCTGCACCAGGACGCCCGCCTCTACGCCGGCCTGTTCGATGGCGCCGAGACCGCCTCCCTGAGCCTGGCCGCCGGCCGCCGCGCTTACGTGCATCTGGCTCGCGGTACGGTCACCGCCAACGGCGTGAGGCTCGCCGCCGGTGACGCGCTGAAGATCGAAGCGCTGGGCGAACTGAGCCTCAGCGATGGCAGCGATGCCGAAGTGCTGGTCTTCGATCTGCCCGGCGCCAATCCGCAGCGCACGTCCTGATTCAAACACCCGGCTCGGCTCGAACAGAGCCGGGCTGGACCTTGCCAACGCAGCAACCGCAGCACCTCAGACCATACAAAGGGGAAACCACCATGTCGCAAACCAACACACTCGCCAAGCGCTCCGAAAAGGGCCTGCTGACGCCAGACAACTGCGTGCTGGCGATGATCGACCTGCAGCCGCAGATGCTGTTCGGCGTCTCCAGCCACGATCGCCAGACGATCATCAACAACAACGTTCTTCTGGCCAAGGCAGCCCAGGTGTTCGGCATTCCGGTGGTGCTGTCGACCGTCGAGAGCAAGTCGTTCAGCGGCAACACCTGGCCGCAGTTGCTGGCGGCGCTGCCCGGCGTCGAGCCGATCGAGCGCACCTCGATGAACTCCTGGGACGACGCCAACTTCGTCGCCGCGATCGAGAAGACTGGCCGCAAGAAGATCGTGCTGACCGGCCTGTGGACGGAAACCTGCGTCGCCCTGCCGACCGTGCAGGCGATCCACGATGGCTACGAGATCTATGTCGCCGAAGACTGCTGCGGCGATGTCAGCCTGCTGGCCCACGACAACGCCATGAAGCGCGTCTACCAGGCCGGTGCCAAGCCGGTCACCGCGCTGTCGACCCTGCTCGAATGGCAGCGCGACTGGGCGCAGCGCGATACCTACGACGCGGTGATGGACATCGTCAAGACGCATTGCGGTGCCTATGGTGCCGGCGTCGAGTACGCCTACACGATGGTCCACGGCGCACCGCCGACGGTGCTCTCGCCCTACGCGATCCCGGCGCCTGCCGCGCACGGCTGAGCGAGTTCGCCCCGGACGATCGGCCAGAGGCTGGTTCGATCGTCCGCGGCCCGAAGGCTGCACATCACGATTCTGGAGACCTCGCCATGAAGATGTATCTGCTGTCGCTCGCTGCCGGCTTGCTGGTCGGCGCGATCTACGCGCTGCTGAACGTGCGCTCGCCGGCCCCGCCGGTGATCGCCCTGCTCGGGCTGATGGGCATCCTGCTTGGCGAACAAGCGGTGCCGCTGGTCAAGCGTGTGTTCGTGGCCAGGGAGCCGGTGACGGTCAGCTGGGTCAAGGCGCAATGCGGTGAGCACGTGTTCGGCGAACTGCCGGGCAATGCCACGGTGAAGCCGCGCGAGCCGGGAGAAGCGGCATGAGCACCGCACCGAGCCTCATCGTTCGCAACGCGAAGATCACCACGCTTGATCGCCAGAATCCGCAAGCCAATGCCCTGGCGATTGCCGATGGCCGCTTCGTTGCCGTCGGTACCGAAGACGAGGTGATGAAGCTCGCGGGAAGCAATACGCAGATCGTCGATGCGGCGAAGCGTCGCCTGATTCCCGGCCTGATCGACTCGCACATCCACGTCATCCGCGGCGGCCTCAACTACAACCTCGAACTGCGTTGGGATGGCGTGCCGTCGCTCGCCGATGCAATGCGCAAGCTGCGCGATCAAGTAGCTCGCACACCGGCACCGCAGTGGATTCGCGTGGTCGGCGGCTTCACCGAATGGCAGTTCGCCGAGAAGCGGCTGCCGACCATCGACGAGCTGAACGTCGCGGCACCGGACACACCGGTGTTCATCCTCCATCTCTACGACCGCGCGCTGCTCAACGCTGCCGCGCTGCGCGCCGTCGGTTACACGCGGGACACGCCGAACCCGCCCGGCGGCTGGATCGTCAAGGACAGTCGTGGCGAGCCCACCGGCCTGCTGCTCGCCGAGCCGAACGCGCTGCTGCTGTACTCGGCACTCGCCAAAGGCCCGAAGCTGCCGATCGAATACCAGCGCAATTCGACCCGCCATTTCATGCGCGAGATGAATCGCCTCGGCGTCACCAGCGTCGTCGATGCCGGTGGCGGCTTCCAGAATTACCCGGACGATTACCAGGTCATCGAAGACCTGCACGCCTCTGGCGAGCTGACCCTGCGCATCGCCTACAACCTGTTCACCCAGAAGCCGAAGGAAGAAGTTTCCGACTTCAGCCACTGGGCCACGCTCGTGAAGCCAGGCCAGGGCGATGCGATGTATCGCCACAACGGCGCTGGCGAAATGCTGGTGTTCTCGGCGGCGGATTTCGAGGACTTCCGCCAGCCGCGCCCGGAGCTGCCGGCCGGCATGGAGAACGAGCTTGAAGCGGTGGTCCGCGTGCTGGTCAGCAACCGCTGGCCGTTCCGTCTGCATGCGACCTACGACGAATCGATCGGCCGCGCGCTGAGCGTGTTCGAGAAGGTCAACCTCGAGATTCCCTTCGATGGCCTGCACTGGTTCTTCGATCACGCCGAAACGGTCAGCGATCGCAACATCGAGCGCATCGCCCAACTTGGCGGCGGCATCGCGATCCAGCATCGGATGTCCTATCAGGGCGAATACTTCATCGAGCGCTATGGCGCGAAAGCCGTCGAACGCACGCCGCCGTACAAGCGGATGCTGGAGATGGGCGTCCACGTCGGTGCCGGCACCGATGCCACGAGAGTCGCCAGCTACGATCCCTGGAACGCGCTGTGGTGGCTGTCGACCGGCAAGACCGTGGGCGGCACGCGCCTGTATCCGCCGGCCAATCTCGTCGATCGCGAAACCGCGCTGACGATGTACACCAAAGCCAACGCCTGGTTCTCGAACGAGGAAGGTGCGAAAGGCCAGATCAAGATCGGCCAGCTTGCCGATTTCGCGCTGCTGTCGGCGGACTACTTCAGCGTGCCGGAAGACCAGATCCGCAACCTGGTCTCGGTACTGACCGTGGTCGGCGGCAAGCCGGTCTATGGCGATGACGAGTTCAAGCCGCTGGCGCCGGCGCTGCCGCCCGCGATGCCGGACTGGTCGCCAGTCAACTTCGGCAGCAAGTACTACAAGCCGGACCGGGAAGCGACGCACGCGATGGCGCAGGCCAGCTGCGCTTGTGCATCGAGCTGCAATGTCCACGGCCATGCCCATGGCCGCGCCGTCACCACCGCGACCGACGACCAGAATGGTTTCTGGGGTGCGCTCGGTTGCTCCTGCTGGGCGTTCTGATCATGGCCGCCAACTCCATCCAACAGACTGCTATTGCCCGTCCGGGCACCGTTGCACCGCTGCTGAGCTTCGTCGCCGGCTATGTCGATACCGTCGGCTTCATCGCGCTGTTCGGCCTGTTCACCGCGCACGTCACCGGCAACTTCGTGCTGATCGGCGCGTCCCTGGTGCAGCCCGCCCATGCCGGCGTGCTCGCCAAGCTGCTGGCGCTGCCGGTGTTCATCGCCGCGGTGGCGATGACCACGGCCTTCGTGCGCAGACGGGAGCGCCGGCAGCGGCGTTCGCTGACGCCGGTGCTGTGGGCGCAGATCGTGTTGCTCGGCGGCTTCCTCGTCGCAGCACTGCTGGCGGCGCCAATCCTCCATGCCGATGCCCCGGGCGCGGTGATCGCCGGCCTGCTCGGCGTTGCCGCGATGGGCGTGCAGAACGCGGCGTCTCGGCTGATCTTCACCAGCCTGTCGCCAACCACGGTGATGACCGGCAACGTCACCCAGGTGGTGATCGACAGCGTCGATCTGCTGCGCGGCTCGAATGCCGACAACCGCGCCGTGACCAAGGCCCGCATCAGCAAGATGTGGCCGCCAGTGCTCGCCTTCGCGGTCGGCGCCGCGGCCGGTGCGGTACTGCTGATGCAGATCGGCATCGTCTGCCTGCTGCTGCCGATGCTGGCCATCGTTCTGGTCTCCCGCCTGGCTCTTGCTCCGGAAGTTCGCTCATGAGCGCCGCCTTCTGGCTACCCCGCGCCGGGCTGTGTCTGGCCTATGTCTACAGCGGCATGGCCAAGCTGATCGACTTCCCGGCGGCGATCGCCGAGCAGCAGCACTTCGGCCTGCAACCGGCGGCACTGTTCGCAGCGGCGACGATCGCGGTGCAGCTCGGTGGCTCGGCGCTGGTGCTGTTCGCACAAGGCCGCATGGCCGCACTCGGCGCAGCGGCACTGGCGGGTTTCACGGTGATCGCCACGCTCATCGGCCATCCGTTCTGGACGATGAGCGGCATCGAGCGCTTCCACAATCTCAATGCCTTTCTCGAACACGCCGGCCTGGTCGGCGGCTTCCTGCTGATCGCCTTGATCGCCATGCAATCGCGGGCGGCAAACACGCCATGCACGCCCGCGCGCTGAGCCTCATCGCCCTCGCGCTGCCGGCCTTCGGGCTGGCAGCGGCGGAGCCGGCAAGCGTCGATCCGGCGACCTCGGTGCTGTCGGAATACACCAACGCTGCAGCACCGGATCCGCATCCACCGCCGTATACCTTGCTGCGCTTCAACGAGCGCTACGACAGCCTCGCCGATCCTCTCAATCGCATTGATTTTTTCGACTCAGCGAAGTACATCGCGCTCAGCGCGAGCGATCCGCACAGCTACCTGAGCTTCGGCGGCGAACTGCGCGAACGCTACGAGCAGTTCGACAACGCTGGCTTCGGCACCAGCGGTGAGCCGGACGATCTGTCCTATCTGCTGCAGCGGATCGCGCTGCATGCCGATCTGCACGTCAACGAGCGGCTGCGCTTCTTCGTCCAGGGCCTGTCGGCGCTGCAGTTCGGCGATCGCGACAGTGCTTCGCCGATCAACCAGAACCCGCTCGATCTGCAGCAGGCCTTCGTCGATTACACGTTCGGCGAACCTTCGCCGGACGGGCCGAAAGTGATCGCCCGCGCCGGCCGCTTCAGCATGAACTACGGCTCGGCGCGGCTGATCGCGACCCGCGCGGCGCCGAACGTGCCGTACAAGTTCGATGGTGTGCAGATCATCGCCGCACAGGGCACCGCGCGGCTCTATGCCTTCCTGGTGCGGCCGGGACAGGAGTCCCGACATCAGTTCGATGGCGAGAACGACGGTCAGAGCTTGTGGGGCGTCTACAGCTCGATACCGACTCGCCTGAGCCTGCCGGCGACCATCGACCTGTACTACCTCGGCGCCCATTACGACAGCCGGCGCTACATCCGCGGCAGCGCCGCCGAGGATCGCCACAGCATCGGCACGCGGCTCTCAGGAACTGCTGGCGGCTGGAGCTATGACTGGGAACCGATCGCGCAGTTCGGGACCTTCGGCAACCGCGACATCCGCGCTTGGACCATCGCCACCGACACCGGATACAGCTTCCGCTCACTGCCCTGGAAGCCGCGCCTCGGCCTCAAGGCCGACTACGCCAGCGGTGATTCCAAGGGGCCGGAAGGCCATTACGGCGGCTTCAATCCGCTGTACTTCAAGTCCGGCTACTTCAACGACGCCAGCATCATCCGCCCGACCAACATCGCCGATCTGCATCCCTCGCTGCAGCTGGTGCCGACGCGCTCGCTGACCGCCACCCTTGCCGTCGATCTGCTCTGGCGCGCCAGTCTCAACGATGGTGTCTATGGCCCCGCCGGCAACATCGAACTGCAGCCGGTGCCAGGCGCATCGCGCTATATCGGCAACACGGCAGAGGCAGCCTTGACTTGGAAGGCCGGCCGGCACTGGGTCTGGACGGCTTCGTACGTGCATCTGTTCGCCAGCGACTACGTGCGCGCGGCGGACGGCAGCGACGTCGATTTTCTCGGCAGCTGGGCGACCTTCACCTGGTAGTTCGAACAGGCTTCATCGTGACTCCACTTCCATCACTCAGAACAGGACACAACCCATGAGCTTCATCAAGACGAAAGACGGCACCAACATTTTCTACAAGGACTGGGGCAGCGGCCAGCCGGTAATCTTCAGCCACGGCTGGCCGCTGTCTGCCGATGCCTGGGACGCACAGATGCTGTTCCTCGGCGAGCACGGCTATCGGGTGATCGCCCATGACCGGCGCGGCCACGGCCGTTCCGATCAGACCTGGACCGGCAACGACATGGACACCTACGCCGACGATCTCGCCGCGCTGATGAACGCGCTCGATCTCAAGGACGCCGTGATGATCGGCCACTCCACCGGCGGTGGCGAAGTGGCGCACACCATCGGCCGTCACGGCACAGGCCGTGTCGCCAAGGCGGTGCTGATCGGTGCCGTACCGCCGCTGATGCTGAAGACCGCCGGCAATCCCCATGGCGTGCCGATGCAGGTGTTCGACGACATCCGCAAGGGCGTGCTCGACAACCGCGCGCAGTTCTACAAGGACCTGTCGATGCCGTTCTACGGCTACAACCGGGCCGGTGCCAAGGCCTCCGAAGCGATCCGCGAATCGTTCACCCAGCAGGGCCTGATGGGTGGCATCAAGGGCCAGTACGACTGCATCAAGCAGTTCTCGGAAGTGGACTACACCGACGACTTGAAGAAGATCGACGTGCCGACCCTGATCGTCCACGGCGACGACGATCAGATCGTGC
>NZ_CAISIQ010000063.1 GCF_903885465.1 uncultured Nevskia sp. | reverse complement strand
GCGTCGATTTCTTCAGCCGCGAGCGGCGGATGACGTCGAGATCCGGGAAGCGGGCGAGGGTGTCGAGGCCGATCGCGGCGTTGTACTTGTCGATCTGATCGGTCTCGCGCGAGCGGTTGGCGATCACGCCGCCGAGACGCACGTTGTAGTTCTTCGATTTCGAAGCGATCGCGGCAACGATACGATTCATCGCGAAGATCGAATCGAAGTCATTGGCAGCGACGATCAGCGCACGATCGGCATGCTGCAAGGGCGCTGCGAAGCCGCCGCAGACAACATCGCCGAGCACGTCGAAGATCACCACGTCGGTGTCTTCCAGCAGGTGATGTTCCTTCAGCAGCTTCACCGTCTGGCCGACGACATAGCCACCGCAGCCGGTGCCCGCTGGCGGACCGCCGGCTTCCACGCACATCACGCCGTTGTAGCCCTCGTAGACGAAGTCCTCCGGCCTCAGTTCCTCGCCGTGGAAGTCCACTGACTCCAGTACGTCGATGACCGTCGGCACCAGACGCTTGGTCAGGGTGAACGTGGAGTCGTGCTTGGGATCGCAGCCGATCTGCAGCACTCTCTTGCCGAGCTTGGAAAACGCTACGGAGAGATTCGACGAGGTCGTGCTCTTGCCGATGCCGCCCTTGCCGTAGACCGCGAAGACCTTGGCGTTGCCGATTTTCTGCGATTCATCCAGATGAACCTGCAGGCTGCCGGCGCCATCCGGTGGCGGGACCATCTTGCGAACCATTGAAACGGGGATGTTTCCGACGCTGCTCATGCTGCCTCCGCAAAGTGGACGCCTTCGAGCCGGTCTTCGAGTTCGTGACCGGCATTTCGCAGCGCTTCGAGTGTCTGTTCGTCCGGCTGCCAGTAGCTGCGCTCGGTCGCTTCCAGCAAACGGCTCGCGACTTTCGCGGAGGCCGTGGGATTGAGTTGGGATAGCCGTTCGCGCATTGCGGGATCGAGCACGAAGGTCTCGGCGATCTGCTGATAGACCCAGGGCTGCACCTGCCCCGTGGTCGCCGACCAGGCGAAGGTGTTGGTGATGTGCGTCTCGATCTGGCGCACGCCTTCGTAGCCGTGCTTGAGCATGCCCTCGTACCACTTCGGGTTCAGCATCCGGGTACGGGTTTCCAGCGACACCTGTTCGGACAGGGTGCGCACGGTGCCATTGCCGGTGGTCTGATCGCCGATGTAGACCGGTGCCGCCGTGCCGCCTTTTGCGCGCTGCACGGCACGGCTGATACCGCCGAGCGTGTCGAAATAAGTGTCGACCGTGGTCACGCCGAGTTCGACCGAATCAAGGTTCTGATAGGCAAGATCGACGTTGGCGAGAATGCTCTGCATCAGCGCCGGCTGGGACACCGGTGCGCCGCTGCGGCCGAAGGCGAAGCTCTTGCGCTTGGAATAGGTTTCCGCCAGCTCGTCTTCGCCATCCCAGCGGCTGCTTTCGATCAGGTTGTTGACGTTTGAGCCGTAGGCGCCATCAGCGTTGCCGTAGACACGCAGGCTCGCCGTTTCCAGATCGCAGCCGTGTTCGGCCATGTAGGCCAGCGCGTGCTTGCGAACGAAATTCGACTCCGGCGCTTCGTCGGCACTGGCGGCCAGGAAGCAGGCTTCGGCCAGCAGCTTGATCTGCAAGGGCAGCAGGTCACGGAAGATGCCGGACAAGGTGATGACGACATCGATGCGTGGCCGGCCCAGTTCGGCCAGCGGCGTCAGCGTTGCACCGGCGAGGCGACCATAGGCATCGAAGCGTGGCTTCACACCCATCAAGGCCAGCGCCTGCGCAATCGGTGCGCCTTCGGATTTCAGGTTGTCGGTGCCCCAGAGCACCAGGGCGATCGACTCCGGCAACGGATTGCCATCGGCCATATACCGGGAGACCAGACGCTGTGCCTGCTGGGCACCATCCTGCACGGCGAAGACGCTGGGAATCCGGAACGGATCGAAGCCATGCAGATTGCGGCCGGTCGGCAGGATCTCCGGCGTCCGCATCAGATCGCCGCCCGGGGCCGGACGGATGAAACGGCCATCGAGGGCTTTCAGCAGGCCTTCGATTTCGTGTTCTTCACCCAGCTGCCGGTTGATCTCGGCGAGCTTCGCGAACCTGCCGCGGTTGTCGTCATCGATCGGCAGCGCAGCCTTGGCCAGCACCTGGTCGATGGACTCGCCGGCAACGAGCGCGATCATCGCCGCACGTTCCAGCCGCAGGCCGTGCGAAGCCTCGGCGACCGACAGCAGCATGTCGATCCTTTCTTCGTTCGACGGAATCGCACCGATCACATGCAGGCCGTGCGGAATCAGCGTGTATTCCAGTTCCAGCATCGCCGTATTGAGCTTTACGACCTGCGCTTCAGCCTCGCCCGCAGCCCACACCGGCTCGCTGGCGACCAGATCGATGACTGCGGCCTGGGCCTGGATCATCGAGGCCAGCGGGCCGCGTTCGTTGACTTCATCCGGTGACAAGCCGCGCCAGCGTTCGATCGAACTCTTCAGATCGACCAGCCCGCGGTACAAGCCGGCCTGCGCCACCGGCGGCGTCAGATAGCTGATCAACGTGGCCTGCGAACGACGCTTGGCAATCGCGCCTTCGCTGGGATTGTTCGCGGCGTACAGGTAGAGGTTCGGCAGATCGCCGATCAGCCGATCCGGCCAGCAGTCGCCGGACAGGCCGCTCTGCTTGCCCGGCATGAATTCCAGCGCGCCGTGGGTGCCGAAATGGAGCACGGCGTGAGCACCGAAATCCTCGCGCAGCCAGCGGTAGAACGCCGAGAAGGCATGCGTGGGTGCAAAGCCTTTCTCGAACAGCAGACGCATCGGATCTCCCTCGTAGCCGAAGCTGGGCTGGATGCCGATGCTGACGTTGCCGAAGGTTTCACCGAGCACGAAGATCGAGCCGCCATCGCTCAGCTGCTTGCCCGGTGCCGGTCCCCACTGGGCTTCGATTTCCTTCAGCCAGGGTTCGCGGCGCACGTGATCGTCCGCCGAGATGCGGGCCATGACATTGGCGTCGGCGCCGAAGCGCGACGCGTTGCCATGAATCACCCGCTCACGCAGGTCGTCGACCGTCACCGGCACATCGACCTTGTAGCCTTCGGCCTTCATCGCGATCAGGGTGCGATGCAGCGATTCGAACACCGACAGATGGGCGGCGGTGCCGATGTTGCCGGCGTTCGGCGGGAAGTTGAACAGCACGATCGCGACCTTGCGCTCGGCGCGCTTGGCGCGGCGCATGGTCACCAGCTTGTCGACGCGCTTGGCCAGCGTTTCGGCACGCTCGACGCAGGTCTGCATGTCCCGCGCAGACTTCGACGGTGGGAACATGCAACCGCGATGACAGCCGGTGCATTTTTCGCCGGCGGAATCGGAGCGACCGCCGAACATGGTCATTCCGGTGGCGCCATCGAGCTCGGGAATCGCGACCATGATCGTCGACTCCACCGGCATCAGGCCGCGTTCACCGGCGCCCCATTGTTCGAGCGTCTGGAACTCCAGTGGATGTGCGGCGACGTAGGGCACATCAAGCTTGGCGAGGATGTCCTCGGCTGCCTTGGCGTCGTTGTAGGCCGGGCCGCCAACCAGTGAGAAGCCGGTCAGCGAAACCACGGCGTCGACGGTCGCACGGCCATCACGCAGGAAGAAGGTTTCGATCGCCGGACGGGAATCGAGACCGGATGCGAACGCCGGCACCACGGTCAGGCCACGCGCTTCGAGGGCGTTGATGACGCCGTCGTAATGGGCGGCATTGCCGGCCAGCGGATAGGAGCGCAGCAGCAGCACGCCAACCGTACCGCGTTTGCCGGCCTTCGGAAGTGCGCTGGCGTTGTCGCTGATGCGGCCTTTCAGCTGAGGGTGATAGACGCCGACTTCGGGATATTCGGCCGGCGCTTCCGATTTCAGCGTGCCGCGCAGCGCGCGGCGCGGGCCATCGGCGTAACGGTCGACGAGAAACTTCACCATGTTGACGAGGTTGTCTTCCGAGCCCGCCAGCCAGTACTGCAGGGTCAGGAAGTAGGCGCGCACGTCCTGCGCGGTGCCGGGAATGAAGCGCAGCAGCTTCGGGAGCCGGCGCAGCATCTTCATCTGCTCGGCACCGGCGGTGGCCTTGGCGCCGCTTTCCTTCGGTTTCGGCTTCAGGCGCTTGAGCAGCGCCATCGCGCCGCTCGCTTCCTTCTTGCTGTCCATGTCGAAGCGACCGATGCGGGTCAGCTTGGCGATCTCGGTGGCCGACATGCAGCCCAGCATCGCGTCGCAATGATTGCGGCGGGCCAGCAGCGCCGGCAGCACGGCGTTGAAATGATCTTCGACGAACAGCATCGTGTTGATGATGATGTCGCCTTGGGCGATGTCGTCGTGGCAGCGCTTCAGCAGCTTGGCATCGGCACTCCATTCCGCCGCCGTATGCATGCTCAGCACCAGCCCCGGCACTTCGCGGGCAAGGCGGGCTGCGGCACGCGTGGCGGCGCTCGCCAGATGGTTGTCCATCGTCACGATGACCACGCGCATCGGCGCGGCAGCCTCAGCGGCTGAAGTGAGCTTTGGCATCGTAGAGCGCCTCGACGGTGATGACGCGCACGCCGAATTCACGAGCGTATGCCTCGGTATTGCGGCGAGCCTTGCCGCGTACAAAGAACGGAATCTTTCCGAGCTCCTTCTCGCCTTCGGGAGACCAGACAGGATCGATCGGGCCTTCGGCCTCGATCACGTCCACGTCGTTGTCGGTCTCGACCTCAAGAGCGGAGGCACTGGTAGTGGATGCGATCGCGGGTTCGGCGCGACGCTCACTGGCGGCGCCACCGAGATGCGAAGGCGCAGCTTCGGCATGGAATTCGAAGTCCTCGCGGAACATGCCGAGCAGATGTTCTTCGAGGCCCATCATCAGCGGATGCACCCAGGTATCGAAGATCACGTTGGCGCCTTCGAAACCCATCTGCGGCGAATAGCGCGCCGGATAGTCCTGCACATGCACCGGTGCCGAAATCACCGCGCAGGGCACGCCCAGGCGCTTGGCGATGTGGCGTTCCATCTGGGTGCCGAGCAGCAGCTCGACATTCAACTCGGTGATCGCTGCTTCGACCTCGAGGTAATCCTCGGTGATCATCGCTTCGACGCCGTAGAGCTTTGCGGCTTCGCGCACTTCGCGGGCGAGTTCGCGGCTGTAGGTGCCGAGGCCGACCACGGTGAAGCCCAGTTCGCGAGTAGCGATGCGCGCAGCCGCAATCGCATGAGTGGCATCGCCGAACACGAACACCCGCTTGCCGGTGAGATAGGTCGAGTCCACCGACTTCGCGTACCAGGGCGCGCGCGAGTTCGGATCGTCGAGCAAGGCACTGGCATCGACGCCGGCGAGGGCCGCGACTTCGCGGATGAAATCACAGGTGGCGCCCATGCCGATCGGCACGGTCTTGACCATCGGCTGGCCGAAGGTGCGCTGCAGCCAGCCGGCGGCTGGCATCGCGATTTCCGGGTACAGCACGATGTTGAAATCGGCCTCGCCCAAGCGGGCGATGTCGTCCGGGCTGGCGTCGAACGGGGCGATGACGTTGATGTCGACGCCGATCTGGGCCAGCAGACCGGAGATTTCCTTCAGGTCATCGCGATGGCGAAAGCCGAGCGCGGTGGGGCCGAGCAGATTGCAGCGCGCGCGGCGAGCCGGATCGCGCGGCGCGGGCTTGGTGCCCGGCGGTGGCGCTTTCGGCCCGGCGAGCTTGCGGACGATCTGATAGAAGGTTTCCGCCGCGCCCCAGTTTTCCTTCTTCTGGTACGACGGCAGCTCCAGCGTGACGACCGGAATCGGCAGTTCCAGCGCATCCGACAAACCGCCCGGATCGTCCTGGATCAGCTCGGCGGTGCAGGACGCGCCGACCAGCATCGCCTTCGGCTTGAAGCGCTCGTAGGCATCGCGCGCAGCATTCTGGAACAGCTGCGCGGTGTCGCCGCCAAGATCGCGGGCCTGGAATGTCGTGTAGGTCACCGGCGGCCGCTTCTGGCGGCGCTCGATCATCGTGAACAGCAGATCGGCGTAGGTGTCGCCTTGTGGCGCGTGCAGCACGTAGTGAACGTCACGCATCGCG
>NZ_CAISIQ010000062.1 GCF_903885465.1 uncultured Nevskia sp. | reverse complement strand
CGCCGGTGCCCTGGGCCTGGGTGGTGGGATCGCCCCAGTTCTTGTACGACCAGTACATCCAGCCAACGAGATTTTCATCGGCCTGCGTTGCGACACGAGCGGTGGCCGTGGCGTCATCGCTGGCACCGAACTCGCTGAGCATCGATGCCGAACCGAGGCGCGTCGCGACAACTTCAGCATTGCGATAAACCCGCTGCTCCATCTTCGCGCAGGTCGTCGAGTCCTTCGCGCCGTAGGCCTGCATCAAGGTCTGGGCGATACAGTAGTTGTGCCAGGACAGGCCCAGCTGCTCATCGTCGATCGGCTTCGTGCCGAGATGCGAATGAGCGCCGAAATCGAACAGCACCTGCGGTTCCAGCCAGACGATGTTGTCGGCATCGACACCGCGAATGCCGCTGAGCACGTGCTCGTACATCGTCTGCAGCTTGTCCTGCTCGAAGTCCGCACAACCGCCGGGCAGTGCGCAGACCGGCCAGGCGCTGCCGCTCCAGGGTTCGTTGATCAGGTCGTAGCCCATCAGATGATCGGCATCGCGCCAGCGGGCGGCGACGGCGATCCAGGCATCCCGGTAGGCGGATTGCAGGTTGTTGGTGTTGTTCCACAGGCCGTCGAACGCTTCGTTCACGCGTGGCGTGACGTAACCGATCGGGAAGCCCGCGCGGATCAGGCCGCCGGTTTCGGCGGGATGAGCCCATTGCGGAAAACCTTCGCCGGCATAGGCCTCGCCGAACAGGTCCTGATGGAAATCGATCATCACGTAGACGCCGCGCGCGGCCAGCAGCTTGACCACGCGATCGATGCGATCGAGATAACTGTGATCGATGACGCCCTGCTGCGGCATGACACCAGCAAACAGCACGCCCAGGCGCATGGCATTGAAGCCATGCGCGGCCAGCCAGTCGGCATCGGCTGCGGTGAAGCCTTCGAGCGAGTCCGGCGGGGTATACGGCGCGTGCTTCCAGACCGCGTTGACGCCATGCAGGATCACCACGCGGCCCTGGCGATCGACCAGCCAGCCGCCTTGATGGCGTAGCTGGTCCAGGCTCGGCAGCTTGATCTTGGAAACGGGCCGCGCTGCAGGCGCATAGGCCAGGGTTTCTGGCCTCGGAGTACGCAGGGAAGTGCTCGACGCAGCGCCAGCAACAAGGCTCATGGCCAACAGGGCCCAGATGAATTTCACGGCAGATTCTCGAAGTGCGGCGCTTATCAGCTCAGCGTTGCACTTTAGTGACAATGTTCCGAACTTCGCTACCGCGTTTTCGGCGCCAGCGTTGAAAGCAGGCGCTCGGGTGATGAACGGCGGCAGGCGCTCCAGGTTCGCCGACCGGGACGACGGTGCAGCAGAGCGGCGCGGAGAAGACGAGAATGCGGTCAGGCTTCCAACCAAGACCCGCCAATGACCGATACAACTGTCTACACCCCGCCGAAGATCTGGACCTGGGAAAACGAGAACGGCGGCACCTTCGCCAGCATCAATCGCCCGATTGCCGGACCGACCCACGACAAGGAACTGCCCGTCGGCAAGCATCCGCTGCAGCTGTACTCGCTGGCGACGCCGAATGGAGTGAAAGTCACCCTGATGCTCGAAGAGCTGCTGGCCGCTGGCCATGCCGGTGCCGAGTACGACGCCTGGCTGATCCGCATCCTGGAAGGCGATCAGTTCTCCAGTGGCTATGTGCTGGCCAACCCGAACTCGAAGATTCCGGTGCTGGTCGATCACGGTACGGCATCACCGATTCGGATATTCGAGTCCGGTTCGATCCTGCTCTATCTCGCGGAGAAGTTCGGCGCCTTCCTGCCGACCACTGCCTACGAGCGCACGCAGGCCCTGAACTGGCTGTTCTGGCAGATGGGCAGCGCGCCGTACCTGGGCGGCGGCTTCGGCCATTTCTACGCCTATGCGCCGTCGAAGATGGAATACCCGATCAATCGCTTCACGATGGAAGTGAAGCGCCAACTCGATGTCCTGAACCGGCAACTCGGCGAGCATCAGTACCTGGCTGGCACCGAGTATTCGATCGCCGATATGGCCGTGTGGCCCTGGTATGGCGGCCTGGTGCTGGGACGGCTGTACGGCGCTGCCGAGTTCCTGCAGGCGGAGAGCTACGAGCACGTGCAGCGCTGGGCCAAGGAGATCGACGCACGTCCGGCTGCGAAGCGTGGCCAGATGGTCAACCGCAATTGGGGCGAGCCTGCCGGGCAACTGGTCGAGCGTCATGATGCCAGCGATTTCGAACTGCGCACGCAGGACAAGATGGGCGCCAAGCCCTAACGGGGACCGAGAAGCAGAGCCCGAGATGCAGGGCGGAGCGGACCGCTACCTCGCAAAGGTATCGGCCGCTCTGCCTGTCGGGGTAGCGATCAGATCGCCATATGTTTCGACGAATCGATGCCGAGATCTTCCATGATCTTCATCGCCGTGGCACGGCCACCGCCGGTGATGGCACCGCCCGGATGCATGAACGGCCCGGTGAGGTAGAGACCATCGGCCCCTGGCACCGCGTACTGCGCCAGGCGCGGCGTTGGCCGGCGTCCCATCAGCTGGTGCTGGAACATGCCGATGCCCATGAAGTCACCGCCTGCGAACGAGGGCGACCATTCGTTCTGATCGGCCGGTGACTCGGACATGCCGGCGATGATG
>NZ_CAISIQ010000061.1 GCF_903885465.1 uncultured Nevskia sp. | reverse complement strand
CAGGGCGCCCATGTGGTGATCTCCAGCCGCAAGCAGGAAGACCTCGATGTGGTCGCCGCGAGCATCATCGCCAACGGCGGCAAGGCCACGGCGATCGCGGCGCATCAGGGCGAATCGGCGGCGCTGAAGGCGCTGATCGGCGAGATCGAAGCAGGCCTGGGCCGGCTCGATATCCTGGTCAACAACGCGGCTACCAACCCCTACTTCGGCCATATCAGCGATACCGATATGTCGATGGTCGACAAGACCATGCAGGTCAACATCAAGGGCTATTTCGAGTTGGCCGCGCTGGCCTCCAAGCTGATGAAGAAAGGCGGCGGTGGCGCGATCGTCAACATCGCTTCGATCAACGGCGTGAAGCCCGGCATGTATCAGGGCATCTATTCGATCACCAAGGCGGCGGTGATCAACATGACCCAGGCGTTCGCCAAGGAATGCGCGATCTGGAACGTGCGCTGCAATGCCGTGCTGCCGGGCCTGACCGAAACCAAGTTCGCCGCGACCTTGACCAAGAACGAGTCGCTGATGAAAGCAGTGCTGCCGCAGATTCCGCTCGGACGTGCGGCCCAGCCGAACGAGATCGCCCCGGCGATCCTGTTCCTGGTTTCGCCGGCCTCGAGCTACGTGACCGGCACCACCTTGACCGTCGACGGCGGCCTGATCGGCTGCGGCGGGCTCTGAGCGGAGTCCGCGCGGCAATGGAAATTCCGATCTTCCCGCTCGGCACCGTGCTGTTTCCCGGCGGGCGCCTGCCGCTGCGCATCTTCGAGCCGCGCTATGCGGAGATGACCAAGGCCTGCATTCGCGACAACCAGGTCTTCGGCGTCAGCCTGATCCGCGCCGGCTACGAGGCCGGCACGCCGGCCGTGCCATCGGAGATCGGCTGCACCGCGCGGATCATCGAATGGGAGGAGCCCAGCTCCGGCCTATTCAACTTGAACGCACAGGGCGAAACCCTGTTCCGGCTCAAGTCCCGGCGGACCCAGGCCGATGGCCTGATCGTCGGCGAGATCGAACTGATCGAGCCGCCCGATCCGATCGGCATGCCCGAGCGCTACGAGAAGCTGCAGCAGCTGCTGACCGATCTGGTCAAGGAAATCGGCCCCGAGCATTTCACCCGACCGCCGCGCTTCAACGACGCCGCCTGGGTCGGCAGCCGGCTCGCCGAGCTGCTGCCGGTGCCGCCGGAGCGCAAGCAGAAACTGCTCGAAGAGAACGACCCGCTGTGGATGCTGGCCGAAGTGGAAAACATGCTGCGCGACCTGCGCGAAGATCCCCCCGAGAAATGATCAACCGATGAGCCCTGCCCCGCACCCCGTCGAAACCTCCGTGCGCGGCTGGCTGGAAAGCATCGTCATCGGCCTGAACCTGTGTCCGTTCGCCGGCAGGCCTTTCCGCGACAACCGCATCCGGGTTTTCGTCAGCGAAGCGAAGACGCCGCTGGATCTGCTGACCGATCTGCAACTGGAACTGACCCGGCTGCACGACACACCAGTCGAGCAACTGGAGACCACGCTGATCGCCGTGCCGCTGATGCTCGCCGACTTCGCCGACTACAACGATTTTCTCGACGAGGCCGACGCCCTGCTCGACCAGTACGAATGGTCCGGTGATTTCCAGGTCGCCAGTTTCCATCCGGACTACCAGTTCGCCGACACACTGCCGACCGACGCCAGCAACTACACCAATCGTTCGCCGGTGCCGTTGCTGCACCTGCTGCGCGAGGACAGCGTGGAAACCGCGATCGCCCTGCATCCGGACCCGGACAGCATCCCGGAAACCAATATCGCGAAGATGGAAGCGATGACGCTGAGCGAGCGGCGAGCGCTGTTCGCGTTTCTGGAGCGGCGCTGAACCGGGTCCGCCCTGCATCGTCGCCCGCAGCCTTGCCGGCTATAGTTCGCGACACTGCACGGCCCGCCGGATAGCGGCCTGCGACTACAACGATCCGCCTGCCGCAGCCTCGTCACGAGCGCTGCGGACTCGCCGGACTCAAAGCCAGAGCGCATTGACAGCGCATCAACAAGGAGACTGCCCGTGACCCGTCTTGCACCGATCGAACGCACGCCATCCGCGTACGACTACCAGCTGCTGATCAAGCACCTGCTGACCAGCCCGATCGCCCGGGCCTCGAAGAACGAGATCGTCTATCGGGACAAGGCGCGCTTCAGCTATCCGGGCTTCGTCGAACGGGTCAACAAGCTGGCCAATGTGCTGACCTCGCTGGGCGCCAAGCCGGGCCAGACCATCGCGGTGATGGAGTGGGACAGCCATCGCTATCTGGAACTGTACTTCGCCATCCCGATGCTCGGCTGCGTGATGCAGACGGTGAACATCCGCCTCAGCCCGGACCAGATCCTCTACACGCTGAACCACGCCGCTGCCGACATGGTGCTGGTCGCCACTGATTTCGTGCCGGTGCTGGAATCGCTGCATGACAAGCTCGAAACCGCGAAAACCTTCGTGCTGATTTCCGATGACGGCTCGAAGCCGAACTCGAAGCTGCCGTTCGCCGGCGAGTACGAAAACCTGCTCGCCCAGGCCGGCGGCAGCTTCGAATTCCCGGAGTTCGACGAGAACGCGCGGATGTCGACGTTCTACACCTCCGGCACCACCGGGCTGCCGAAGGGCGTGTACTACAGCCATCGCCAGATGATGCTGCACACGCTGGGCGTCGCCTCCACTTTCGGCACCGCACCGGTCCAGGGCCGCATCCATCAAGACGACGTGTACATGGCGATCACGCCGATGTTCCACGTCCACGCCTGGGGCATGCCGTATGTCGCGACCATGCTCGGCATCAAGCAGGTCTACGCCGGCCGCTATACACCGGACATGCTGCTGCAGCTGATCGCCAAGGAAAACGTCACCTACTCGCACTGCGTGCCGACCATCCTGCACATGATCCTCAACCATCCGATGGCCAAGGAAGTGGACCTGTCGCGCTGGAAGGTGCTCGTCGGCGGCTCGGCATTGCCGAAGGGCCTGGCCAAGGCCGCGCTCGATCGCGGCATCGACATATTCACCGGCTACGGCATGAGCGAGACCGGCCCGCTGCAGATCATCAACCACATCCCCACCGACCAGCTCGGCGGCGACAACGATCACCAGGCCAGCTTGCGCGTACGCACCGGCCGCCCGGCCCTGCTTTGCGATGTGCGCACTGTCGATGACGATGTGAAGCCGTTGCCGAACGATGGCAAGTCAGTCGGCGAAATCGTCTTCCGCTCGGTCTGGACCACGCAGGGCTATTACAAGAACCCCACTGCCTCCGAAGAGCTGTGGAAAGGCGGCTGGATGCATTCCGGCGACATCGGCAGCTTCGGCGACGACGGCGTGCTGGTGATCTCCGATCGCGTCAAGGACGTGATCAAGACCGGCGGCGAATGGGTGTCTTCACTCGACATCGAAAACCTGATCTCCGCGCACCCCTCGGTCAGCGAAGTCGCCGTCATCGGCATCAAGGACCCGAAGTGGGGAGAACGCCCGGTGGCACTGGTGGTGCCGAAAGCCGACGCCGTGCAGGACGAAGCCGAGATCAAGCGCTACATGATGACCTTCGCCGACAAGGGCGTGATCTCCAAATACGGCGTGCCGGAGCGCGTGTTGTTCGTTGAGGCGCTGGACAAGACCAGCGTGGGGAAGCTGGATAAGAAGGTTTTGCGGGTTAAGTATGCGGAGGCGGGTTCGGCTTGATGCGGCCGTAGGGCGGGTCGCGACCCGCCCTACGAGCTACGAGCTGAAACATCCTTTCAAGGAAAGCCTGATGATCGAAACAACTTTGTAATGGACAAAGATTACAGAGTCACCGTTAAAGTCAGGAATAACAGACTCCTTAAAGCGATTGAACTTTCCGGCCATAAATCTGGCCAGGCATTCGCTTCCCTTATTGATGCGCCCTATACAGCACTGAATGATCTGATAAATATGACGATTGGCCCCCTTACTCAGCAGGGCGAGGAAGCCGGTCAGTATCGAGGTTGGGTAATTCGGCTCTGTGAGTTTCTGAATAAAAGTCCGGCAGATCTTTTCTCGGAAGAGCAGTTGGAGCCGCTAGGAAAAAACACATCCGAATTTTATCTCGATCACACAGAAATGATGTCGTTGAGGTTGATAGATTCTAGTGATGCTGCGGCGGTGACATCCGAAAGCTACATGCGTGATCGTGTAATTGAAATTGTCGAGACCTTGTCGCCTCTGGAGCAAAGCATTCTCACGTTGCGATTTGGCCTAGACGGACACGAACACTCACAAGAAGAAGTCGGCCATTTACTAAATACCGCCCAAGATCGCATTCGTCAGATCGAAGGGAAGGCTTTAAGAAAGCTGAGGCATCCCAAGCGAGCGAACTGGCTGCGCAGCTATCTTGACGAATAGCCCAAGTAGGGCGGGAAAGCCGCAGGCGCATCCCGCCTTCCGCGATGCGCCAACCGTTCCACATGGCGGGATGCGCGGCCATAAAGCCGGCCGCTTTCCCGCCCTACGTTTGATTCACCGATAGGCTCGGGGCTCACGCAGGCATAGACTTCGTGCATGCCGCAATACATTCGAGCCTTTGTTCCGGGTGGCACCTTCTTCTTCACGGTGGCGTTGCTCGAACGCCAGCGGACGCTCCTGATCGATCACATCGATCTACTACGCAAGGCATTCATTGATGCTCGACGGAGGCGCCCTTGCACGATCGACGCCATCGTCGTGCTGCCGGATCATCTGCATTGCATCTGGACGTTGCCACCTGACGATGCGGATTTCTCCACCCGCTGGCATGACATCAAGTCACGCTTCTCGGCAGGGATCGAGCCCGGTGAGCGATTGTCCACTCGCCGCGCCAGCAAGGGAGAACGCGGCATCTGGCAGCGTCGGTTCTGGGAACACTGCATTCGCGATGAGCATGACTTTGCTCACCATGCCGACTACCTGCACTTCAATCCCGTGAAGCATGGTCACGCCACGCGGGTTGTCGACTGGCCGCATTCCAGTTTTCACCGCTATGTGAAGAATGGTGTTTATTCGGCGGATTGGGGCGGCACCCAGCAGGCGGCCATTACGCGGATCGAATGAGCGGCTCGCGGTGGCCGGCGGGATGCGCTTCGCTTTCCCGCCCTACATTTCAGAGCAGTACTAGCACCATGTCGCAACGATCAATCCCCGGCGCAAAGCCGCCGGGCACGATCAGCTTGGTGACGAAGCCGAAGCGCTGATAGAAGCCAGCTGCGTGCTGGCTGGTGCTCAGGCGTACTTCGCGCACTGAGCCCTCGGCACGGATCGCCTGAAGGCGGGCATCGAGCAAGAGCCTTCCCAGCCCGGCGCGATGCTGCTGGCGGTGGACCATGGCCCAGCAGAGGTCGGCGGCATCACCTGCAGTATTCAACGCATAGCCGGCGCAGCCCTGCACCTGGCCATCGGCATCCATGGCGACGAAGTAGCGGCCCGGGAGCTGATCGAGGAAGGCTTCGAAGTCGGCCCGCTCGGAGGCATCGAAGTAGACCGGCACATTGCTGTCGAAGGCCGCGAGGCAGGCCGCGCGGTCTTCGGGGCGATAGGGACGGGTGCCAGCTGTTTGAGGGGCTACGGTCATGGCGATGGCTGGACGGAAGACTCAGGCCGCATCGTGCCAGACAACGCCGCTGCGGCGGCGCGCCCATTCTTCGAAGAACGGCGTGTAGGCGTCCTCGACGGCATTGCGCTTGATCTTCAAGGTTGGCGTGATGAAGCCGTTCTCGACGGTCCATGAGCCGGGCACGACGACGATGTGAGTCAGGTGCTCATGTGGGTCGGCCTGCTCGTTGGCAGCATGCATCGTCTCTTTCAGGCTGCTGCTCAGCGACTCACGCAGTTCCGGTTTGGCGAAGGCGGCCGTGGCCTCCGGGCTGAGGATGACGATGGCGAACGGCTGCGGGAAGCCGGAGCCGGTGACGCATACGGCTTCGACGCTGCTGTTGGCCTGCAGACGGCTTTCGATCGGCGCCGGGGCCACGTACTTGCCCTTGCCGGTCTTGAACAGTTCCTTGACCCGGCCGGTAATCCGCAGGCGGTTCTGGGCATCGATCTCGCCGCGATCGCCGGTGTGCAGCCAGCCGTCTTCGGTCAGGGCTTCGCGGGTTTTTTCCGGCTCCTTGAAGTAGCCGATCATGTTGCAGTGGGAACGGACCAGGATTTCGCCGCTGTCCGCAATGCGGTGATCGACACCGTCATACGGCACACCAACATAGCCGGGCCTGCCCTCGCCCGGCTTGCTGCCGTGCGAGACGCCGAAGTTCTCGGACATGCCATAGCCTTCGAGCAATTCCAGGCCGAGCTTGCCGTACCACTCGATCAGGCTGCCCGGCATCGGCGCGGCGCCACCGCCAGCGAAGCGCAGGGTGTCGAAGCCGAGCTGGGCGACGATCTTCTTCTTGACCATGCGGCCCAGGAACGGGATGCGGAACAGGCGATCGAGCTTCTGCTTCGGCGCCTTGGCGAACACGCCCTGCTGGAACTTCACCCACAGGCGCGGCACCGAGACGAACAGGGTCGGCCGCGCGCGCTGCAAGTCCTTGAGAAACGTCTCCTGCGTCTCGGCGAAGAAGATCTGCATGCCGCAGCGGATCGATACCGATTCCACCGTCCAGCGTTCGGCGATGTGCGACAGCGGCAGGTAGGACAGCACGCGGTCGGCGGCGGTCGGGTTGATGCGCTGCTCCATGGTGATAGGCGCGCGGGCCACGGTGGCGAAGCTGTGCATCACGCCTTTCGGCATGCCGGTGGTGCCGGAGGTGTAGATGATCGTCGCCATCTCGTCGGGATCACGGCGGGTCTCGCCGATCATCGGCGGATTGCTGGCGACGATGTCGTCCCACTGGCGGTGATCGTCCTCCGGTGACAGCACACAGCCGAAGCGCAGCACCTTGTCCGGAATGCCCGGCCGCATCGTTGCGTAGTCATCGAGCTTGCCGACGAAGATCGCCCGCGCCTCGCTGTGCTCGAGGATCTGCCGCACGCTGTTGGCGGTCAGCGT
The DNA here is from genome assembly GCF_903885465.1 of uncultured Nevskia sp. Lineage (GTDB taxonomy): Bacteria > Pseudomonadota > Gammaproteobacteria > Nevskiales > Nevskiaceae > Nevskia. The sequence goes on along the minus strand of NZ_CAISIQ010000061.1, from coordinate 7,190 downwards.
CGGGTACAGCGGCACGCTGACATAGCCGGCCATCCAGATCGCGATGTCGGCCATGATCCAGTGCGCGCAGTTCTTCGACAGGATCGCCACCTTGGCGTCCTTGTCCCAGCCCTGGACGCGGCCCTGCGCCTGCAGCCATTCGGCGATCCGCCGCGATTCGTTGACCGCTTGGCTCCAGGTCCAGGTCCGCACCTGGCCTTGTCCCATCGGTTGAGTCAGCCAGGGCTGATCGGCCAGTTCTTTCTCCCAGCGATAGACGCGGGCCAGCGGCATGCTGTCGGGGGCAACGGGGCTAAGACTCTGCGCCATCTTTGGAAGTCCTTTGTGCTGCTTCGGTAATCGTCGTTGTTGTAACGAACATTGTTGTAGCGCGATGGTACGCCAGCCCCTACAGTGTGTGTAGCTCGTATCAGAATCAGGATGATTACCGTGACCCGTGCCGTCAGCCCCAGCATCGCCTCTCCGTTCTACACCGATGAACACGAAGCCTTCCGGACCCAGGTCCGTCGCTTCGTCGAGCGCGAATGCGTGCCGAACATCGATACCTGGGAAGCCGCCGGCGAACTGCCGCGCGCGCTGCACGAGAAGGCGGCGGAAGTCGGCCTGCTCGGCATCGGCTTCCCGGAGGCCTACGGTGGCATCGAGGTGCCGGACCTGTTCTATCTGGTCATCGCTGTCGAGGAACTGGCACGCACCGGCAGCGGCGGCCTGATCGCCAGCCTGCTGTCGCACGGCATCGCCACACCGCCGCTGGTCCACATGGGCTCGCACGAGCAGAAGGAAAGATTCATGCGTCCGGTGCTCGCCGGCCAGAAGGTCGCGGCACTCGCGATCACCGAGCCGGGCGGCGGTTCGGATGTCGCCAACCTGCGGACCAAGGCGGTGCGCGATGGCGATCATTACGTGGTCAACGGCAGCAAGACCTTCATCACCTCCGGCATGCGCGCGGACTATCTGACCGTGGCCGTGCGCACCGGTGGCGAAGGCATGGGCGGCGTCTCGCTGCTGGTGATCGAAGCCGGCACGCCGGGCTTCTCGCGCACGCCGCTGGCCAAGATGGGCTGGTGGTGTTCAGACACCGCCACCTTGTACTTCGAGGATTGCCGGGTGCCGGTCGCCAACCGCATCGGCCCCGAGAACGCCGGCTTCATGGCGATCATGATGAATTTCAACAACGAGCGGATCATGCTCGCCGCCCAGGCCTGGGCCTCGGCTCAGGTGGCTTATGAAGACGCGCTGGCCTGGACCCGCGAACGCCAGACCTTCGGCAAGCCGCTGCTGACCCGGCAGGTGATCCGCCACAAGCTGCTCGACATGAAGATGCGCATCGACGCGGTGAAGGCGCAGCTCGACATCCTGTGCTGGCGTATCGCGCAGAAGCAGTTGCCGGTCGCCGATGTCTGCCTGCTGAAGAACCTGGCGACTTCGACGCTCGAGTACGTGGCCGGCGAAGCGGTGCAGATTCTCGGCGGCGCCGGCTATCTCCGAGGCGCGCGAGTCGAGCGCATCTTCCGCGAGACCAAGGTGCTGTCGATCGGCGGCGGCGCTTCGGAAGTGATGAAGGATCTGGCGGCGAAGCAGTTGGGCTGGTGAAGTGCAGGCGATGCGGTGAGACAATCGCGGCATGAACGATCAAGCCTCTGACACGCTGGCCGCGCTCGCCGCAACCGATTTCATCGATGCCGATCACCCGATGATCCGCGCCTTCGCGGCCGAGGTCATCGGTGATCTGACCGATCCGCGCGAGCAAGCCGTGGCGCTGTATTACGCGGTGCGTGATCGCCTCCGCTACGACCCGTACACCGTCGATCTCTCCGACCACGCGCTGAAGGCCAGCACCACCCTGGCTGCTGGGCGTGGCTGGTGCCAGCCGAAGGCGACCCTGCTCGCGGCGGCCTGCCGCGCGGTGGGTGTGCCGGCGAGAGTCGGCTTTGCCGATGTGAAGAATCATTTGTCGACCGAGCGCCTGCGCCAGGTCATGCAGACCGATACCTACTATTGGCACGGCTACGCGGCGATCCTGCTCGATAGCCGCTGGGTCAAGGCGACGCCAGCATTCAACATCGAGCTGTGCCAGAAATTCCAGCTGCAGCCGCTGGAGTTCGACGGCCGCGAGGATTCGATCTACCACCCCTTCGATCTGAGCGGCAACCGGCACATGGAATACGTGAACCTGCGCGGCGATTTCGACGACGTGCCGATCACCGCGATTCGCGAAGACTTCGCGCGCTACTACCCGCAGATGATGGGCCTCGATACCGCGGCCAACTTCGACGCCGATGTCGAAGCCGAGATCGCGACTCAGCCGCGCGGCTGAGTCGCGCTTTTGATCAGGCCGCGGGTGTCATCTTCACCAGCAGTTGCCGCGCTTTCACCTGATCGCCCGGCGCCACGCTGACCGCTTCGACGCTGCCCGCGATCGGCGCCGCCAGCTGAAACTCCATCTTCATCGCTTCGAGCACGGCCAAGGTCTGGCCTTTGGCGACGACCTCGCCCGGCTTCTCGAACACTGCGACGATCTTGCCGTCGCTGTGCGCAACGATGCGGCCATCCGAGCCTGCAGCCGAGGTTTCTGCCGGCGCGTAGCTGCGATCGACGAAGGCTTCGGTCACACCGTCCGCCATCAGCCACAGCGTGTCGCCAGTGCCGCGCGCGTAGCGGGCGCTGCCCTGCACGCCGTCGGCTTCATAGCGGAACGCGCCGGGCTGTACCGCCGACACCATCAGCTCGATGCGAGTGCCGGAGACTTCGGCACGGAAGCGCCGGCCACCCTCGGCCAGCACTTCGATGTCCTGATCGACCGTGCCCCAGCGCAGGCTGAAATCGACCGGCGCTTGCTGCGAGGAATGCCAGCCCAGCATCTCGTCGCTCAAGCCATGTTCGGCGGCGAGCTTCTGCGCATCGTCCAGGTACAGCGCGACGGCTGCGAGCAACCATACGCGCGCTGAAGGCTGTGCAGCGGAAATCTTCTCCTGCGGAAAGTGCTGGCCGACGAAGGCCGTGCTGAAGGCACCGGAGGCGAAAGTTTCGGTGGCGAGAATCTCGGCGAGATAGTCCTTGTTCGAGCGCACGCCGAGCAGCGCGGTATCGCGCACCAGCTTCAGCAAGCGGCTGCGCGCAGTTTCGCGATCCTCGCCCCAGGCGATCAGCTTCGCCTGCATCGAGTCGTAGTAAGGCGAGATCGCGCGGCCGGTTTCCAGATAGCTGTCGACACGCAGGCCATCGCCGGCCGGCGCATCCCAGAGCAGCACTGGGCCGGTCTGCGGCAGGTAGTTCTGGCGTGGGTCTTCCGAACACAGCCGCACTTCGATCGCGTGGCCGCGAGCGCGGGCAAGAATCTCGTCCTGCGTCATCGGAAGCCGCTCGCCCTGCGCGACCTTCAACTGCCAGGCGACGAGATCGACGTCGTAGACAAGTTCGGTCACTGGATGCTCGACCTGCAGCCGCGTGTTCATTTCCAGGAAATAGAAACTGCCGTCGGCCCCGAGCAGGAACTCCACGGTGCCGGCGCCGACGTAGTTCACCGCTTTCGCGGCAGCGACGGCAGCAGCACCCATGCGCGCTCGCAGCGCGGCATCCACAGCCGGGCTCGGGGCTTCCTCGACGACTTTCTGATTGCGGCGCTGGATCGAGCAATCGCGCTCGCCGAGGTGGACGACATTGCCGTGGCGATCGCCGAACACCTGGATCTCGACGTGGCGCGCATCGATCACCGCTTTCTCGATCAGCAGCTGGCCGCTGCCGAACGCGTTCGAGGCTTCCGAGCGTGCCGAAGCAATCGCCTCGCCCAACTGGCTTTCGTCATGCACCAGACGCATGCCGCGCCCACCACCACCGGCTGCGGCCTTGACCATCACCGGCAGGCCAGCCTTCTTCGATTCGGCGATCAGGATCGCGTCAGATTGATCGTCGCCCTGATAGCCGGGCACGCAGGGCACGCCGGCCGCGAGCATGCGGATCTTCGAGGCGCTCTTGTTGCCCATCGCATCGATCGACGCCGGATCGGGTCCGATGAAGATCAGGCCGGCGTCCTGCACGGCGCGCGCGAAGTCGGCGCGCTCGGACAGGAAACCGTAGCCCGGATGGATCGCTTCGGCGCCGCTGGTCTTCGCCGCGGCGATGATCTGCTCGATGACCAGATAGCTGTCCTTCGCCGGCGCCGGGCCGATGCGCACGGCTTCATCGGCGACGCGGACATGCAGCGCGCCGGCATCGGCATCGCTGTAGACGGCGACCGTGCGATAGCCCTGCGCCTTCGCACCCCGCAGCACGCGAACGGCGATCTCGCCGCGATTGGCGACCAGCACTTTGGTGAAACGCTTCGTGGCAGGCATGTTCAGGCAGGCATTCCTTGGGGGAGCAAAAGCCGCGAGCCAGTCGGCACGGCGGCTTTCGAAGTACGCGAGCGGACCGCAGCTCACGAGGTTCGGATGGGGAAACTGGCGGTCGGCCAAACGCGTCAGGCCGATGATGCCCAGCACGCGCTGCGAAACCACATGATCGAGATCGGTGATCGCGCTGATCACGTCGAGGTTCTTCCGCGTGTAGCCGTAGAGCATCAGCGCCAGCGCCATCTCGGTGGCGTAACCCTGGCCCCAGTACGCCTGGGCGATGCGATAGCCAACCTGGATCAGCGGCTCGCCGTGGATGTGATTCAGGCAGTGCATGCCGATGATTTCACCGGACGCGCGCAAGGACGTCACCCAGATGCCGAAGCCCGGATGCTGATCGTAGTAGGCCATGATCCGATGCTCGAACATGGCCTGCGATTGTTCGGGGGTCAGCACGCCACCGAGATAGCGCATCACCGCCGGATCGGCGTTCATCGCGACCAGCGATGGCAGATCGGCCTGCGTGTAACGCCGCAGCACCAGCCGCGCCGTGCTCAGGCCATCGCCGGCATCGGCAGGCAGGTGCACGACCAGGCTCACGCCGGGTTCGCCCACTTCGGCTTGCGCTTCTGCACGAAGGCAGTGACGCCTTCCGGCGCTTCACTGCCACGCACGGCTTCCGCGAATTTCTGTGCGGCGTCGTCGAGCACTACGCTCATCGACTTGTGGCCGACGTCGAGGAGGATTTCCTTGGTGACCGCGTTGGCCACCGGCGCGCAGTTCAGTACCTGCGCCAAAGTCGCGTCGAGCTTGGCGGACAGCTCCGCTTCATCGGCAAAGCCTTCATGCACCAGCCCGAGCCTCAGCGCTTCGGCACCATCGAAAAACGCGCCCGTCAGGCACAGACGACGCGCCTGAGTCAGGCCGATGCGCTCGACGACGAAAGGCGCGATCTGCGCCGGCAGCAAGCCGCGCACGGTTTCCGGCAGGCCGAATTTCGCGTCGGTTTTGGCAAAGGCGATGTCCGAGACACAGGTCAGACCGACACCGCCGCCGAGCACCGCGCCTTCGCAGATGACGATGACCACCTGCGGCGCCGCCTGGATCAGCTGCAGCGTCTCGCCGAAGACTCGGGAGTTCGTCGCGATCGGATCGGCTTCACCATCGACGATCGGGCTCACGCCGCTGGCCAGCATTTCCTTGAGATCACCGCCGGCACAGAAATGACCACCAGCGCCGCGCAACACGATGGCCCGCACGCTGCGGTCATCGCGTACCGCCTCGAACAGCGCGCGGATCGCCAGGACCATGTCCTGAGTCATCGCATTGCGTGCTTCCGGGCGATTCAAGGTGGCGTACAGCACACCGCGCTCGAAGCGAGTGGGAAAGTGGGGGTGTTGCGGAAGGTCTGCCAAATCAATCTCTCATTCGTCATTCCCGCGAACGCGGGAATCCATCTCTCAAACCGAGATACCGCCGAACAGATCATTCCAGTCCGGATTTTCAACGTCGATCAATTCAATTTTCCAGGACCTATTCCATTTCTTGATTTGCTTCTCGCGCGTAATTGCAGTCATTGCTGTCAGGCGAGACTCGAACCATACAAGGTCATGAACCGCGTACTTCTTGATAAACCCTTCGACAAGATCGTTCTTGTGCTGCCAGACGCGCTGGACCAGATCGGAAGTCACCCCAATGTAGAGCGTCCCGTTCTTCTGGCTGGCGAGCATGTAAACGAAGAACTGTCTTTGCTTCATGCTTCGTCGATGCCCTAACCATGGATTCCCGCGTTCGCGGGAGTGACGAGTTAGTTGGACTTCCGCTTGCCCCCGTACCCCAAACCTTTCGCCAGGATTCTCAGCATGATTTCATCGGCGCCACCGCCGATCGAGTGCAGGCGCAAGTCGCGATAGAACTGCGCGACCGACGATTCCCACATGTAGCCCTGGCCGCCCCAGTACTGCAGGCAGCTATCGGTGACTTCGCGCGCCAGACGGCCGCTCTTGAGCTTGGCCATCGAAGCCAGCATCGTCGCGTCACGGCCAGCGATGTGCTCGGCGGTGGCGCGGTAGGTCAGCGCACGCAGCGCTTCGACTTCGGTGGTCAGTTCGGCGAGCCGGAAGCTGATCACCTGATTGTCGAGCAGCGAGCCGCCGAAGGCCTTGCGCTGACGGGTATAGGTGGCGGTGTCGGCGATCACTCGTTCCATCGCCGCGATGATGCTGGCCGACAGGAACAGGCGCTCTTCCTGGAACTGCTGCATCTGGTAGACGAAGCCGCGGCCTTCCTCGCCGATCAGGTTGCGCGCCGACACGCGAACTTCATCGAGGAAGATCATCGCCGTGTCGCTGGAGCGCTGGCCGAGCTTGTCGAGCTTCTGCGAGCGATCGACGCCCTTGGCATCGAGCGGCACCACGATTAGCGATTTTGAGGCGTGCTGATTGACCGATGGATCACCTGTATTGACCAGCATGCAGGCCCAGTCGGCCTGGGTGCCGTTGGTGATCCACATCTTCGAGCCGGTGATCACGTACTCGTCGCCGACCTTGCGGGCAACAGTCTTGATGCCGGCGACATCGGAACCCGCACCCGCTTCGCTGACTGCAATCGCCGCGACCATATCGCCAGCAACGGCCGGTTTCAGGAAATTCTCTTTCAGGTAATCGCTGCCGAAGCGCGCCAAGGCAGGCGTGGCCATATCGGTCTGCACGCCGATCGCCATCGGCAAGCCGCCGCAGCTGCAATGACCGAGCGCTTCGGCGAACGCGACCTGATAGCTGTAGTCGAGTCCGAGGCCGCCGACGCTTTCCGGTTTGGCGATGCCGAGCAGACCAAGATTGCCCATCTTCTTCAGCACTT